>DATBSV010000072.1:0-4051 GCA_036559685.1 Casimicrobiaceae bacterium | reverse complement strand
GACGGCAACCACATCGAGCGCGAGCTGATGCTCGTCAAGGTGCGCGCCGCCGGCAAGGACCGCGAGGAGATGAAGCGCCTCGCCGACATCTTCCGCGGCCGCGTGCTCGACGTCACCGACAAGAGCTACACGATCGAGCTGACCGGGACCGGCGAGAAGCTCGACGCGTTCCTGACCGCGATCGAGCCCGGCGTCATCCTCGAGACGGTGCGTACCGGCGCGTCGGGGATCGGGCGGGGCGAGCGCATCCTGAAGATCTGATCACACGAAAACCTACACGCAGGGGATCACGATGAAGGTGTATTACGAGAAGGACGCCGACCTTTCGCTCGTCAAGGGCAAGAAAGTCACGATCGTCGGCTACGGGTCGCAGGGTCACGCGCACGCGCAGAACCTGAACGACTCCGGGATCAAGGTCACCGTCGGGCTGCGCAAGGGCGGCGCTTCCTGGGACAAGGCGAAGAAGGCGGGTCTCAAGGTGGCCGAGGTCGCCGACGCGGTCGCCGGCGCCGACATCGTCATGATGCTGATGCCCGACGAGCACATCGCCGCGACGTACAAGTCCGACGTCGAGCCGCACATCAAGAAAGGCGCGACGCTCGCGTTCGCGCACGGCTTCAACATCCATTACGGCCAGGTCGTGCCGCGCGCGGACCTCGACGTGATCATGATCGCGCCCAAGGCGCCCGGCCACACGGTGCGCTCGACCTACGCCGCCGGCGGCGGCGTGCCGATGCTGATCGCCGTGCACCAGGACGCGTCGAAGAAGGCGCGCGACGTCGCGCTTTCGTACGCGGCCGCGATCGGCGGTGCGCGTGCGGGCATCATCGAGACCAACTTCCGCGAGGAGACCGAGACCGACCTCTTCGGCGAGCAGACGGTGCTGTGCGGCGGCCTGGTCGAGCTGATCAAGGCCGGCTACGACACGCTGATCGAGGCCGGCTACGCGCCCGAGATGGCGTACTTCGAATGCCTGCACGAGGTGAAGCTCATCGTCGACCTGATCTACGAGGGTGGCATCGGCAACATGAACTACTCGATTTCGAACAACGCCGAGTACGGCGAGTACGTGACCGGTCCGAAGATCGTCACGGCCGAGACGCGCAAGGCGATGAAGGAGGCGCTCGATCGCATCCAGTCCGGCGAGTACGCGCGCGATTTCATCCTCGAGAACCGCGCCGGCGCACCGATGCTGCTGGCGCGGCGCAAGATGACCTCGCAACACTCGATCGAGCAGGTCGGCGAGAAGCTCCGCTCGATGATGCCCTGGATCAAGAAGAACAAGCTGGTCGACCAGACGCGGAACTGAGATGCGCTTGTGGGTCCGGCTTCAGCCGGACGCTCTTCGTCGGAAGGACGTCCGGCTGAAGCCGGACCCACAGGCGTTTCGCCGCAAGCAGGAGGGATGGATCGGCCTCGTCGCGCTGCTGATCGCGCTGGCCATCGTCGCTTGGCTCGCGATGAGCGCGCTCAAAGGCTACGGCGTCGCCCCCAAGCCCGCCTCCGGCGCGCCGCCGACCGATCCGCGCGAGCGCGCGCGCGCAGTCGAGCAGACGGTCATCGACAAGGCGCGCGAGACCGCGCGCCAGATCGAGGAAGGCGAGAAGCAATAGCGTAGGACGCCCGGCGCGGCGCCCGCGCGGCCGTCGACTACGGCAGGATTCCCAGGGCCGCTGCTAGAATCGGCCCGCGCTCACGAACGGGTCATCAGGCATTGTCGACCTACCCGCATCCCGTCATCGCTCGCGAAGGCTGGCCGTTCATCGGGCTCGCGGTGGTGGCGACGCTCGTCCTCTACTGGGTCGGCGGCGTGATCGGCCTGGTCGTCGGCGTGCTCGCGACGGCCTTCGTCGTGCAGTTCTTCCGCGACCCGCCGCGCGTCGTTCCGGACGCACCGAACGCCGTGCTGTCGCCTGCCGATGGCCGCGTCGTGAGCATCGGCGTGACGCGCGATCCGTGGCTCGAGCGCGACGCGCTCCGGATCAGCGTGTTCATGAACGTGTTCAACGTACACAGCAACCGCAGCCCGGTCGACGGCGAGGTGCGCGAGGTCTGGTACCACGCAGGCGCGTTCGTCAATGCGGCGCTCGACAAGGCGTCGACCGAGAACGAGCGCAATGCGCTGCACCTACGCACGCGCGAGGGTCGCGACGTCACGTGCGTGCAGGTCGCGGGCCTCATCGCGCGGCGCATCCTGTGCTACGTAAAAAAGGGCGACGCGCTCGCGCGCGGCCAGCGCTACGGCTTCATCCGCTTCGGCTCGCGCGTCGACGTCTACCTTCCCAAGGACGCGCATCCGCGCGCGGCGGTCGGCGACGTCGTCTACGCCACCGAGTCGGTCCTCGCCGAGTTCCGCTAGAAGGCCTCAAGCCATGGTCGACTTCGACAAGCAGCGGGCGATGGCGAAGAACCGGGTGCGCCGGCGCGGCATCTACATCCTGCCCAACCTGTTCACCACCGCGGCGCTGTTCGCGGGCTTCTACGCGATCGTGCAGGCGATGAACCAGCGCTTCGACATGGCGGCGATCGCGATCTTCATCGCCGCGGTCCTCGACAGCCTCGACGGCCGCGTCGCGCGGCTCACGCGCACGCAGAGCGCGTTCGGCGCCGAGTTCGACAGCCTGGCGGACATGGTGAGCTTCGGCGCGGCGCCGGCGCTGGTGATCTACGAGTGGTCGCTCAAGGGCCTCGGCAAGCTCGGCTGGATCGCGGCGTTCGTCTACGTGGCGGGCGCCGCGCTGCGCCTCGCGCGTTTCAACACGCAGCTCGAGGTCGCCGACAAGCGCTGGTTCCAGGGCCTGCCGAGCCCGTCGGCCGGCGCGCTCGTCGCCGGGTTCGTGTTCATCATGGACGACTACGTTGTAGCGCCGGCGACGGTGCAGTGGTGGGCCTGGGCGATCACGCTCGCCGCCGGGCTCGCGATGGTGTCGAACCTCAAGTACTACAGCTTCAAGGCGATCAACCTGAAGCGGAGCGTGCCGTTCGTGGCGGTCCTCCTGTTCGTCGTGCTGATCGCGTTGTTGTCCTACCAGCCGGCCGTCGTGCTGTTCGGCGGATTCGTGGCCTATTTCGTCTCCGGGTTCGTGATGTCGGGGTGGTCTTTGTTGCGCCGCCGACGCGCTCCCCCCGCCCCGCCCTAGCGCCCCGGGGGCCGCCCCTTGCGGCGGTGCGCAAATTCCGGTAGGTTCGCTAGCACCATGAGCAGCACTTCTGTCGCCCGCGCCGCCGCCACCGATCGGTCACCGATCGCGCTGGCGCTCGCGCTGCTGGGCCTGCTGCTTCTGCGCCTCGCGCGCAGATAACCCCTACCCCCTCCTGTCGAGCAGCACCCGTCGCCGTCCGACCCGGACCGGCGGATCGTCGTCCGTGACGCGCGTCGACCCGCGCCGAAGCGAGGTTTGCCATGAAGCCCGACCCGAACCGCAAGTACCGCCCGATGGCTCCGATCGAGATCGCCGACCGCACCTGGCCCGGCAAGACGATCACGCGACCGCCGATCTGGTGCAGCGTCGACCTGCGCGACGGCAACCAGGCGCTGATCGAGCCGATGGACGCCGAGCGCAAGCTCCGGATGTTCAACCTGCTCGTGAAGATGGGCTACAAGGAGATCGAGGTCGGGTTCCCGGCGGCCTCGCAGACCGACTTCGACTTCGTGCGCCTGCTCGTCGAGGAGAAGCGCATCCCCGACGACGTCACGGTGCAGGTCCTCACGCAGGCGCGCGAACCGCTGATCAAGCGCACTTACGAGTCGCTCAAGGGCGCGAAGCGCGCGATCATGCACCTCTACAACTCGACGTCGACGACGCAGCGCCGCGTCGTCTTCGGATTGCCGCGCGAGGGCATCGTCGACATCGCGGTGACCGCGGCGAAGCAGGTGCGCGACTTCGCGCTCGCGCAGGCGGACACCGACTGGACCTTCCAGTACTCGCCCGAGAGCTTCACCGGCACCGAGCTCGACTTCGCGCAGGAAATCTGCGACGCGGTGACGGCCGTGTGGGCGCCGCACACGCGCAACAAGATGATCATCAACCTGCCGGCGACGGTCGAGATG
>DATBSV010000071.1:0-3616 GCA_036559685.1 Casimicrobiaceae bacterium | reverse complement strand
ATCGGCGCGGATCGCGTCGGGCGCGCCTTCGGCGAGTATCCTGCCGCGGTCGAGCACGATCACGCGATCGGCGTGGCCGAACACGACGTCCATGTCGTGCTCGGTGAACAGCAGCGCGACGCCTTCGCTTCGCGCGATCCCGGCGGCAACCTGCATGAGCGCGCCGCGATCGTGCGCGGCCATGCCCGCCGTCGGCTCGTCCATGAGCAGGAGCTTCGGCGCGCCGGCCAGCGCAAGCGCGATCTCGACGCGCTTGACGTCGCCGTAGGCGAGCGTCGCGCCGTGCCGGTCGGCGAGGTCGCCTGCGTCGACGCGGGCGAGCAGTGCGTCCGCCGTCGCATCGAAGCGATGCAATCCCGCATCGACGATCGATGTCGTCGCTCCGGCATGGGCTGCGAGCGCGAGCGCAACATTCTCGCGCACCGTCATCGACGCGAACGTCGCGGCGACCTGGAACGTGCGGCCGACGCCGCTGCGAGCCAGGGTGCGCGCGCTCAGACCCGTCACGTCGCGGCCGGCGAGCACGACACGGCCCGCGTCGGGCCGCAGCTGGCCGTTGATCAGGTTGAAGCAGGTAGTCTTGCCCGCGCCATTGGGACCGATCAACGCGACGACCGCGCCTGCGTCGACGCCGAACGACACGCCGTCGACGGCGCGAACGCCGCCGAATGCCTTGGCGAGATCGACGACTTCGAGCACGCCGGTCGTCATGCGCGCTTCCTTCGCGCCGTCAACGTGGCGAACAGGCCGCCGAGGCCGTTGGGCACGACGATCACGATCACGAGGATCGCGATCCCGAGCGCGGCACGCCAATAGTCGGTCGCGCGCGCGAGCGCGTCCTGGCCCCAGGTGAAGATCGCCGCGCCGAGGAGGGGGCCGAAGGTCGCGTTGAGGCCGCCTAGCAGCACGGCGACGAGTGCGTCGACCGACCGCGGGATCGCGAGCGTCTCGGGCGAGATGCTGCCTTTCGAGTACGCGTAGAGCCCGCCCGCCAGCCCGGCGAATGCGCCCGCCAGCGCGAACGCGGTCCAGCGGATGCCGCGCACGTCGATGCCGACCGCTTCCGCGCGCAGCGGCGAATCGCGTGCGCCGCGCAAGGCGCGGCCGAACGGCGACATCGCAATGCGGGCGAGGGCGATCATCGCAAGCGTGACGATGCCGATGGCCAGCCACGAGTAGCGCGTGCGGTCGGCGAGCGCCTCGGGTGGCCAGATGCCGACGAGGCCGTTGCTGCCCCCCGTCACCGCGTCCCACTGGAACACGACCGACCAAGTGATCTGCGCGAACGCGAGCGTCAGCATCGCAAGGTACACGCCCGACAACCGCACGCAGAACCAGCCGAACACGAGCGCGGCGAGCAGAGCCACCGATGGCGCGGCAACGAGCGCGATTCCCATCGGCGCGCCCTGCTTGGCCACGAGCGCCGCGGCGTAGGCGCCGACGCCGAAGTAGGCGGCGTGGCCGAACGAGGTGAGTCCGCCGGGACCCATCAGGAAGCGCAGGCTGGCGGCGAACAGCGCGGCGATGGCGATGTCGGTCGCCAGGATGCGCGCGTATTCGTCCCAGAGCAGCGGAACGATGACGAACGCCGCGACGATCGCGGCGCCGGTCAGCGCCTCGCGGCGGCCGGGGTCGACGACCAGCGCACGCTGCTCGGGGAGCGGCGTCGTCGGCGGCATCGACGCGGGCTCGCCGAACAGGCCGTGCGGCCGCACTGCCAGCACGACCGCCATCACGACGAACTCGGCGACCAGCGTCAGTTTCGGGAACGCGATCGCGACGCCGGCGATCTCGACAGTGCCGAGCGCGATGCACAGCGCCTTGACCAGCCCGATCACGAGGGCGGCGACGAACGCGCCGGGGATCGAGCCCAGGCCGCCGACGACGGTCACGACGAATGCGTCGGCGATGATGTTGAGATCGATGCCGAGGTTCGCAGGCTCGCGCGGAAGCTGCAGCGCGCCTGCCAGTCCGGCGAGCCCGGCGCCGAGCGCGAACACGGCGGTGTAGAGCTTCGCCTGGTCGATGCCCAGCGCGGCGGTCACGACGCGATTCTCGGCAGCGGCGCGGACCTGCACGCCGAAGCGCGTCTTGCGCACGAGGAACGTCAGCAGCGCCAGCACGATCGGGCCGACGACGATCAGGAACGCGTCGTACTCGGGCAGCGAGCGGCTGCCGAGCGCGATCGACCCGTCGAGGCCCGGCACGCGCGGCCCGAGCAGGTCCTCGGCGCCCCAGATCGCGAGCGCGATGTCGCGCACGATCAGCACGATCGCGAACGTCGCGGTGAGCTGCAGCAATTCGGGCGCGTCGTACAGGCGCTTGAGGATCAGCGCCTCGATCAGGGCGCCGACGATGGCGGCGACCAGCACCGCGCCGAGCACCGCCAGCGCGAAGGCCCACGCCGAGTCGCCGAGGTGCGCGGCCACCGCGTCGCCGATCGACCACGCGACATACGCGCCCAGCATCGCGAGCGAGCCGTGCGCGAAGTTGACGACCCGCGTAACGCCGAAGATCAGCGTCAGCCCGGCGGCGACAAGGAACAGACTCGACGCGGACGCGAGCCCGTTGAGGAGCTGGACCGCGAGCGAGGCGGCCGTCACGCGCTTCTTAGCTCACTTGGCCGGTCGGAGCCTGCGGACGGTGTCGTCGGACGGCAGGTAGTCCTTGCCGTCGGCGTAGCGCCAGTCGACCATCACGCCCTTGCCGTCGCGCACGGCGGTCTTGCCGACGTAGGCGCCCATCGTCGACTGGTGGTCGAGCGCACGGAACGTGACGCGCCCGAACGGCGTGTCGACGTCGAGCCCCTTCATCGCGGCCGCAAGCTTCGCCGGCTCGGTCGACCCGGCCTTGCGGATCGCGGCGACCGCGGTCTTGACGGTCGCGTATCCGACGACCGAGCCGAGGCGCGGATAGTCGTTGAACTTCGCCTGGTAGGCATCGCGGAAGCGCTTGTGCGCAGGCGTGTCGATCGCGTACCACGGGTAGCCGGTCACCCACCAGCCGACCGGCGCCTCGTCCTTGAGCGGATCAAGGTATTCGGGCTCGCCGCCGAGTAGGTTGAACACCGGCCGGTCCTTGAAAAGCCCGCGCAACTCGCCTTCGCGCACGAAGCGCGCGAGATCCGGTCCGAACAGCGAGCTGAAGATCGCATCGGGCTTCGCGTCGGCGATCGCCTGCGTGACCGGGCCCGCGTCGATCTTGCCGAGCGGCACGGCGATCTCGATGAACTCGATGCCGCCGCTCTGGCGCGCGATCATCTGCTGCTTGAACGTCGTGGTCGCCGCCTGGCCGTATTCGTAGTTCGGGTACACGATCACCCAGCGTTTCTTGCCGAGCTTCGACGCTTCCGGCACGAGCATCGCCGTCTGCATGTAGGTCGACGCACGCAGGCGGAACGTCCACGGGTTGCCGTTCTCCCAGACGATCTTGTCGGTGAGGGGTTCGGCGGCGAGGAACGGGAAGCGCCGCTGGTTCGCGAGGTCCGCGACGGCGAGGCCGACGTTGGACGGGAAGGTCCCCATCAGCATCGCGACGCGCTCGCGCGTGATCAGCTCCTCGGCGACGCGCACCGCGTCGCCCGGCGTGCCGTTGTCGTCGCGCGAGACGATCTCGA
>DATBSV010000070.1:0-18532 GCA_036559685.1 Casimicrobiaceae bacterium | reverse complement strand
GCGATACCTGCGCGTCGCGGCGCCGGTCGAGGTGCGCGACGGCGACAAGTGGGCGCGCTTCGAGCCCTTCGACGGCTTCCGCCTCGACTTCACGATCGATTTCCCGCACCCGGTGTTCGGCTCGGAGAACCGCAACGTCGTTATCGACTTCGCCGAGCACTCGTACGTGCGCGAAGTGGCGCGCGCGCGAACCTTCGGCTTCATGCAGGACGTCGAGGCGATGCGCTCGGCCGGCCTCGGCCTCGGCGGCAGCTTGCAGAACGCGATCGTGCTCGACGAGGTGCGCGTGCTCAACAGCGAAGGGCTGCGCTTCGAGAACGAGTTCGTGCGCCACAAGGTGCTCGACGCGATCGGCGACCTCTACCTGCTCGGCCATCCGCTGATCGGGCAGTACACCGCGCACAAGTCCGGCCACGCCCTCAACAACGCGCTCGCCCGCGCGCTGCTCGCGCGCCCCGACGCGATGCGCATCGTGACCTTCACCGCGGTCGACGACGTTCCCAGCGCGTTCTCCGATTGGCGCATGGCGGCCGCCTGACTCGTGGGTCCGGCTTCAGCCGGACGGTTTTCCTCACCGCAGGCGCCAACCGATGGTCATCGTCCGGCTGCTGCTGGTCCTCGGCCTCGCCACGATCGGCGTCGCGTTCGTGCTCTACCTCGTCACGCGCGACCGGCGCTACCTGCGCTTCCTCGTGCAGGTCCTCAAGATCCTCATCGTCGCGCTGGCCGGCGTGCTCGCGTTCTTCCTCATCGAGCGCGTGCTGATCATGCTGTAGCCCGCTAGCGGCCGGCCCGGCGCAGGACGCGCCGGACGGCCTCGCGCAGCTCGCCCGGAGGCAGGTCGGCGGCCAGGCGCTCCAGGGCCGGGAAATAGCTGCTATCTCGTTGACGCGGAAGGGTTTTTCTCTCGGGCTCCGGCGCAAGGACCGGTTGCACGCGGACCCGAACTTCCCTAAAATCCATGCCCTCGCGTGCCAGTGCCGCGATCACGGCCGGGAGCCTTTGGCGCAGCGCCGTCGCAACGGTGCCGGTCGGGGCGACGAGATCCAGCCGGTCCGGCCCGGGCAGCAGGGCGGCCACGTGGGCCGCCAGCGGGCGGGGCAGCACGGCGCCGATCGCTTTCGTCACTGCCGCCTCCTCGCGGCGGCGGCGGTTCCAGGCGATGAGTTGCGGGTCGTCGTCGAGGATGCGGCCGAGCGATCGGCCGGACGCGAGCGCTTTTCCTGGCATCGCGGCGCATTTCAGGGGAGGCTGTCGACGTGGACATCATACTGGTCAGCGGAGCGAGCGCCCGGGCGAGGACGCTCTCGCTCGACTGGCGCCACGGCGTCGTCGTGGCGCTGATCGCGTTCGCGCTGCTCATGGTGTTCACGCTGGCGTTCAACTACCTGACACTCAAGTGGGCCGCGGCGGTCAACCACCCGTGGCTCCAGGCGATCGTCCTCGCCGACCAGCGCGTGGAGGCACAGCGCGCGCAGGAGAAGATCCAGGCGCACCTCAACGCGATGGCGCTGAAGCTCGGCGACCTCGAGGCGCAGGTCCTGCGGCTCGACCACCTGGGCGACCGGCTCGCGGGCGTCGCGGGCCTGAAGCCCCAGGAGCTGCCGGCCAAGGCGCCCAGCCCGGGACGCGGCGGCGCGATGTCGACGTCGATGCCCTCGCGCGACCTGTCGGTCGACGAGTTCAGCGGCCTGCTCGACGGGCTCGGCCGCCGGGTCGGCGAGCGGACCGACCAGCTTTCCGTGCTCGAGGCGCTCTTGATCCAGACCTCGGCCAGCCTCAAGTTCCTCCCGAGCCACTCGCCGATCCACGATGGCTGGTACTCGTCGAACTTCGGGTACCGGATCGACCCGTTCTCGGGCCAGTCGACCTACCACGAGGGCGTCGATTTCCCGGCCGAGGCGGGCACGCCGATCATTGCGGCGGCGAGCGGCAAGGTCGTCACCTCGGAGTGGCATCGCGAGTACGGTAAAATGATCGAGCTCGACCACGGCAACGGCCTCGTCTCCCGCTACGCGCACGCCTCGTCGGTGGCGGTGCGCGAAGGCGACCTCGTCGTGCGCGGACAACAGATCGCCACGGTCGGGTCGACCGGGCGCTCGACCGGCCCCCACCTGCATTTCGAGGTCCGGCTGAACGGCGTGCCGCAGAACCCGGCGCGCTTCCTGCAGAACTAGTCCCACCCCGGCGTCCGGCGTCCGGCGCGCAAGGCCGGCAACGCGGCCGCGCGCCCGGAACGAGAAGGCGGCACGCGCGGTCGTAAGCTCGCGGCGCCCACCCACGATGATCTCCAACATCCTCACCCGCATCTTCGGCAGCCGGAACGAGCGGCTGCTCAAGCAGTACACGGCCGCCGTTCGCGAGATCAACGCGCTCGAGCCGGCGCTCTCCGCGCTCGACGACGCGGCGCTGCGCGCCAAGACCGAAGAGCTCAAGGCGCGCGTCGCCGGCGGCGCGACGCTCGACGAGGTGCTGCCCGAGGCGTTCGCGGTCGTCCGCGAGGCCGGCAAGCGCACGCTCGGCATGCGCCACTTCGACGTGCAGCTGATCGGCGGCATGGCGCTGCACCACGGCAAGATCGCCGAGATGCGCACGGGCGAAGGCAAGACGCTCGTCGCGACGCTCCCGTCGTACCTGAACGCGCTGGCCGGCAAGGGCGTCCACATCGTCACGGTCAACGACTACCTCGCGCAGCGCGACGCGGACTGGATGGGCCGGATCCACAAGTTCCTCGGCCTCGAGGTCGGCGTCAACCTGTCGCAGATGCAGCACGACGAGAAGCAGAAGGCGTACGCGGCCGACATCACCTACGGCACGAACAACGAGTTCGGCTTCGACTACCTGCGCGACAACATGGTCTACCAGCCGAGCGAGCGCGTGCAGCGCGGGCTCGCGTTCGCGATCGTCGACGAAGTCGACTCGATCCTGATCGACGAAGCGCGCACGCCGCTGATCATCTCGGGGCAGGCCGACGACAACATCGAGATGTACTACCGGCTCAACGACCTCGCGCCGCGCCTCAAGGCGCAGGAGAGCGAGACCGGGCCGGGCGACTACTGGATCGACCAGAAGGCGCACCAGGTGCTGCTGTCCGAGGAGGGCCACGAGCACGCCGAGGCGATCCTCGCCGACGCGGGCCTGCTCGCGCCCGGCACCAGCCTGTACGACGCGCACAACATCTCGCTGATGCACCACCTGTACGCGGCGCTGCGCGCGCACGGGCTTTATCACCGCGACCAGCACTACGTCGTCCAGAACGGCGAAGTGATCATCGTCGACGAGTTCACCGGCCGGATGATGACCGGGCGCCGCTGGTCGGAGGGCCTGCACCAGGCGGTCGAGGCGAAGGAGGGCGTGGCGATCCAGCGCGAGAACCAGACGCTCGCGTCGATCACGTTCCAGAACTACTTCCGGATGTACGGCAAGCTTGCCGGCATGACCGGCACGGCCGACACCGAGGCGTTCGAGTTCCAGCAGATCTACCACCTCGAGACGGTCGTGATCCCGACGCACCTGGCGATGGTGCGCAAGGACGAGAACGACCTCGTGTTCCGCACGCTTCAGGAGAAGGTCGACGCGATCATCGCCGACGTCAAGGACTGCCACGATCGCGGCCAGCCGGTGTTGGTCGGCACGACGTCGATCGAGAACTCCGAGATGCTGTCCGGCCACCTCGACAAGGCCGGCCTCAAGCACGAGGTGCTGAACGCGAAGCAGCATGCGCGCGAGGCCGAGATCGTCGCGCAGGCGGGACGGCCTCAGGCGATCACGATCGCGACCAACATGGCCGGCCGCGGCACCGACATCGTGCTGGGCGGCCAGATCGAGCCGACGATCCTCAGGATGCGCGACGACACGTCGATGGCCGACGACGAGCGCGAGCGGACGATCGCGACGATGCGCGGTGAATGGCAGGAGCGCCACAACGCGGTCGTCAAATCCGGCGGGCTCCACATCGTCGGTACCGAGCGCCACGAGTCGCGGCGCATCGACAACCAGCTGCGCGGCCGGTCGGGCCGCCAGGGCGACCCCGGCAGCTCGCGCTTCTACCTGTCGCTCGAGGACCCGCTGCTCAAGATCTTCGGCGGCGAGCGCCTCGGCGTCATCATGCAGAAGCTCAAGATGCCCGAGGGCGAGCCGATCGAGCACACGATCGTCAACCGCAGCCTCGAGAAGGCGCAGCACCGCGTCGAGTCGCGCAACTTCGACATCCGCAAGGCGCTGCTCGAGTACGACGATGTCGCCAACGACCAGCGCCGCGTGATCTACCAGCAGCGCAACGACCTGGTCGACGCGACCGACGTCGCCGACACGATCGCCAACATGGTGCGCGGCGAAATGGAAACGACGGTGCGCCGCTACGTGCCCGCCGAGTCGGTCGAGGAGCAGTGGGACCTCCCGGGCCTCGAGACCGCGCTCGCCGGCGACTTCCAGCTCAAGGTCGACGCGCGCGAGTGGGTCAAGGACCCCGAGGTCATCGACGAAGGGATCCGCGACCGCGTCGTCGAGGCCGCGCTGGCCGCGTGGAAGGAGCGCGAGGCCTCCGCGGGTGGCGAGATCATGCGATCGTTCGAGCGCAGCCTAATGCTGCAGACGCTCGACCACCACTGGCGCGACCACCTCGCGCAGCTCGACCAGCTCCGGCAGGGCATCCATCTTCGCGGGTACGCGCAGAAGAACCCGAAGCAGGAATACAAGCGCGAGGCCTTCGAGCTCTTTTCCGACATGCTCGACCGCGTCAAGCAAGACGTCGTGAAGGTCATGCTGACCGTGCAGGTCAAGACGCAGCAGGACGTCGAGGCTGTCGAGGCGCCGGCCGAGGTCAGCAACGTGCAATACCAGCACGCCGACTACGAGGAGGCGCTCGCCGCGCCCGCGGGCGACGACGGCGCGGGGACGGCGGTCGCCGCGCAGCCCTTCGTGCGCGCCGGCGGCAAGGTCGGCCGCAACGATCCTTGCCCGTGCGGGTCGGGCAAGAAGTACAAGCAGTGTCACGGCCGGTTGGCGTAGCGCGCTCGACGTCCGTCGCCGTGCCCGTCAACTCCTCGCCGCCCACCGAAGACTCGCTGCTCCCCGTACCCGGCGTCGCGCTCGGCGCGGCGGCCGCGCGCATCAAGAAGTGGGAGCGCAACGACGTCGTGCTGGTCGTGTGCGAGCCCGGCACGACGGCGGCCGGCGTGTTCACGCAGAACCGCTTCTGCGCGGCGCCGGTCCTCGTGTGCCGCGACCATCTCGCCTCGAGCGGCGCGCTCCGCGCGCTGGTGATCAACGCGGGCAACGCGAACGCCGGCACCGGCGACCGCGGGCTCGCCGACGCGCGCGCGACCTGCACGGCCGTCGCGACGATGCTCGGCTGCCCGGTCGACCAGGTGCTGCCGTTCTCGACCGGCGTGATCATGGAGCCGCTGCCGGTCGAGCGGCTGATCGCCGCGCTGCCCGCCGCGCAGGAGGCCGCCCGCGAGTCCGGCTGGTTCGACGCGGCGCGCGCGATCATGACCACCGACACGGTGCCGAAGGGCGCGTCGCGCCGCGTTACGATCGACGGGGTGCCGATCACGGTGAGCGGCATCGCGAAGGGCGCCGGCATGATCCACCCGGACATGGCGACGATGCTTTCGTTCGTCGCGACCGACGCGCCGGTCGACCGGGCGCTGCTCGCGGCGATCGCGCGCGAGGCCGCCGACGTGTCGTTCAACGGTGCGACGGTCGACGGCGACACGTCGACCAACGACAGCTTCGTCGTCGCGGCGACCGGGCGCGCGCGCATTGCGCCGGTCGTCCATGCCGACGATCCGCGGCTCCCGGCGCTGCGTTCGGCGATCGAGGACGTCGCGATCGACCTCGCGCAGGCGATCGTGCGCGACGGCGAGGGCGCGACCAAGTTCATCGCGGTGCGCGTCGAGGGCGGCCGCGACGCAGACGAATGCCGCGCCGTCGCGTTCGGCATCGCGCACTCGCCGCTGGTCAAGACCGCGTTCTTCGCCTCCGACCCCAACCTCGGCCGCATCGTCTGCGCGATCGGCAACGCGGGTCCTGCCGACCTCGACCCGGCACGCGTGTCGTTCTGGCTCGACGACGTGCTCGTCGTCGACCATGGCGGTCGCGCGTCGAGCTACCGCGAGGAGGACGGCCAGCGCGTAATGAAGCAGGAAGAGATCGGCGTGCGCGTCGACCTCGGGCGCGGCCGTGCCGCGGCCACGGTGTGGACGTGCGACTTCTCGCACGACTACGTGTCGATCAACGCGGACTACCGGTCGTGAGTGTGATCCCCCCGAAGCGCGCTGCGCGCGCCTCCCCCCGAGGGGGCCCGCGCCCTCGGGGCGGCCCAGCGGGCGCGGACGAGCGCGCCGACGCGTTTGCGGCGCTGCTCGCGCGCGCCGAGGGTGTGCTCGAGCGCGTCGAGTCGCTGCTGCCGCCGCCCGCGCCCGATCCCGACTGGCGCAGCGTGACCGCCGCGCGCTGGCGCAAGCGCGGCGGCCGCGGCTTCCTGCAACCGGTCGCGCACCCGCATGTGGTCGATCTCGACGCGCTCGTGGCGATCGACGCGCAGAAGGAGACCGTCGATCGCAACACGCGCCAGTTCGTGGCGGGGCTGCCGTCGAACAACGTCTTGCTGACCGGCTCGCGCGGCACGGGCAAGTCGTCGCTCGTCAAGGCCATGCTAGCGAAGTACGCGTCGAAGGGCCTGCGGCTCATCGAGGTCGACAAGTCGGACCTGGTCGACCTGGCCGACATCGTCGAGCGGATCGAGGGCCGGCGCGAGCGCTTCATCGTGTTCTGCGACGACCTGACGTTCGACGCCGGCGAGGCCGGCTATAAGGCGCTCAAGGTCGCGCTCGACGGGTCGATCGCCGGAACGTCGGGCAACATCGTCATCTATGCGACGTCGAACCGCCGCCACCTGATTCCCGAGTACATGAGCGAGAACCTCGAGACCCGGCACATCGGGGAAGAGGTGCACCCCGGCGAGTCTGTCGAGGAGAAGATCTCGCTTTCCGAGCGCTTCGGGCTGTGGGTGTCGTTCTACCCGTTCGCGCAGGACGATTACCTCGCCGCCGTCGCCGGCTGGCTCGCGCACATGGGCGTCGGTGCGCCTGCGAGCGCGAAGGACGCCGAGACGCGTGCGCGCGAGGCACTGCAGTTCGCGTTGCAGCGCGGCTCGCGTTCCGGCCGCGTCGCGTGGCAGTTCGCGAAGCACTACGCCGGCGCGAACGCGCTCAAGCGGCGTTGAGACGATGGGCGTGACGCGCGTCGCGGCGGCGGTCGTGCTGCGCGCCGACGGCGCGGTGCTGCTCGCGCAACGTCCTGCCGGCAAGCCCTACGCCGGCTATTGGGAGTTCCCCGGCGGCAAGCTCGAGGCCGGCGAGTCGCCGCGGCACGCGCTCGACCGCGAGCTGGCCGAGGAGCTCGGATTGCGCGTGAAGCGTGCCGCGCCCTGGATCGTGCAGGAGTTCGTCTACCCGCACGCGCACGTCGAGCTCAATTTCTTCCGCGTGTTCGACTACGACGGCGACCCCGTCGGCCACGACGGCCAGGCCTTCGCTTGGCAGCGGCCGGGCGCGTTCGACGTCGCGCCGTTGCTGCCGGCGAACACGCGCGTGCTCGCCGCGCTCGCGCTGCCCGCGGTCATGGGCATCAGCTGCGCCGAGGACCTGGGCGAGGACGCGTTCCTCGCGCGCGCGCGCCGCGCGCTCGACGGCGGACTTGCCTTGATCCAGTTGCGTGAAAAGGCCTGGCCGGCGATGCGCCGCGACGCGCTCGCGCGCGCCCTTGTGCCGCTGGCGCACGCGCGCGGCGCGCGCGTGGTGGTCAACGGCGACGCCGGCGATGCGCGACGCCTCGGCGTCGACGGCGTGCACTGGACGGCGGCGACGCTCGCCGCGGCGACCGCGCGGCCGCCCGGCATGCTGGTCGGCGCGTCGTGCCACACGCACGACGAGCTCGCCCGCGCGGCCGCGCTCGGCGTCGATTACGCGGTCGTCGCGCCGGTCCACGCGACGCCGACACATCCGGGCGCGTCGCCGCTCGGCTGGGACGGCTTCATGCGTGCAATCGAAGGCACGCGCGTGCCGGTCTACGCGCTCGGCGGGCTTGCGACTTCGGACCTCGAGATCGCGCGCGACCACGGGGCGCACGGCATCGCGATGCGCCGCGGCGCGTGGCCGTAGGTCACGACGGCTCGCGCGGCGGCGGCTCGTCGTCGTCGGGCGGATCCTCGGCCGGGACGCGATAGGACTCGCTGGCCCACGCCCCGAGGTCGAGGAGCTTGCAGCGCTCGGAGCAGAACGGACGGAACGGCGCAGCCGGCCCCCATTCGACCGGCGTGCCGCAGCGAGGGCAGGGACGCACGCTCGCGCGCTTCATCTACAGGTTGCAGAACGCGAGCTCGAACTCGACGTCGCGGTCGTAGACGCTGCCGCGGTCGAGGCCCGACACGCCGATGAAGCGGATGTTGAGCGCGTACTTGTTGGCGCTGATCTCGGGCACGCACGCGAGGTCGCGCGCGAGCGTGAGGCGCAACAGCTGCGCGACCTTGGTCGTCGTCAGCATCAGCTGGAACACGCCGCGGTACGCGGTGTGGCGGCTCGAGCGTGCGTTCTCGCGCAGGAGCTTCAGCACGATCGCGAGTCCCGCGAGCACCGGCTCGAACGGCGCGAACCAGCCGGCGAGGTCGCCGCGCCGCGACGCCGCGTCGCGATGCAGCCACCAGTGGTAGGCGGGCAGGTCGAACTCGGACACGCCGCCGGGGATGCCGCTGCGCTGCTTGATCGCCATCAGCCACTCGTTCTCGCGCAGGTGCGCGCCGAGCTTGCCCGACGGCACGAGCAGCTGCGCGGTCACCGCATCGATGTCGGCGAGCAGCGCGTCCAGCGTGTCGGCCTCGATGCGCGGGTTCGCGCGAAGCGGCACGAGCATCTGCTTCTGGCGCTCGAGCTCCTGCAGGAGCTCGGTCTTGAGGTCGGCGCGCGCCGCGATGTCGGCGATCTCGAACAACGACGCGAGCGCGGCGTGGTGGTCCTGCGGCTCGTCCCCGCCGATGTAGACGTGCGCGCGGGACGCGACATCCTCGAGGCGCATCAGCGTGCGGATGCGCTCGTTGAGAGGATGTTCGTACCGGATCACGGTGGGGAGGTCGAGTTGGCCGCCATTGTCCGCGAATTGCACGCTCGATCAAGGCCGGGCGTCGCCGCGCGCCGCGGCCAGCGCGCGGTACGACGCGTCGAGTTTCGCGACGGCGGGGCCGATCGCCTCGTGCGGCCCCGAGTTGTCCAGCACGTCGTCGGCGCGCGCGAGGCGCGCCGCGCGCGGGAGCTGGGTCGCCATGATCGCGCGCACCTGCGCGGGATCGAGCCCGCTGCGGAGCCCGACGCGGCGCACCTGCTCGTCCTCGGGGGCGTCGATCACCAGCACGCGATCGACGAGGCCGGCGACGCCGCCCCGCTCGAGGAGCAGCGGGACGACGAGGATCCCGTACGGCGCGCGCCACGCCGCCACGCGGCGTGCGATCTCGGCGCGGATCGGCGGGTGCAGTGCGGCCTCGAGGCGGGCGCGGAACGCGTCGTCCGCGAAAGCGCGGTCGCGAAGGCGGGCGCGGTCCAGCGTGCCGTCGGGCGCGACGACATCGGGCCCGAAGGCCGCGACGACCGCGTCGTGCCCCGGTTGCCCGGGCGCCGAGAGCTCGTGGGCGATCGCGTCGGCATCGACGACCGGCGAGCCCCGCGCCGCGAACGCCGCGGCGACGGCCGATTTCCCGCTTCCGATGCCGCCGGTGAGGCCGACGACGAGCGTCACCTTAGGTAGAGCGCGTTGATCTGCTGGCCGAAGAACAGCGCCACGGCGCCGGCGCCCGCGAGCCACGGGCCGAACGGTAGCGGCGCCGCGCGATCGCGCCCCTGGAGCGCCATCGCGGCGATCCCGCCGAGCGCGCCGAGCACGCTCGACACCAGCACGATCTGCGGGAGCATCGGCCAGCCGAGCCAGGCGCCGAGCGCGGCGAGCAGTTTGAAGTCGCCGTAGCCCATCCCTTCCTTGCCGCGGATCAGCTTGAACAGCCAGTAGATCGTCCACAGCGCGAGGTAGCCTGCCACCGCACCGATGACGGCCGAGGCGAGCGGCACGAACAGCCCGAACAGGTTGGCGACGAGCCCGCCCCAGAGCAGCGGCAGCGTCAGGTCGTCCGGCAGGAGCTGGGTGTCGGCGTCGATGAACGCGAGCGCGATCAGCGTCCACAGGAACGCGCACGCCGCGAGACCGGTCCAGCTCGCGCCGAACTTCCAGACCGCCGCGAGCGCGGCGACGCCGGCGGCGAGCTCGACGATCGGGTAGCGCACCGAGATGCGCGTGCCGCACCCCTTGCAGCGTCCGCGCAGCGCGAGCCATGAGACGACGGGCACGTTCTCGAGCGGCGCGATCGCGCGGCCGCAACGGGGGCAGGCCGAGCGCGGCACGACGAGGTCGTAGCGCGGCTGCGGCTCGGGCTCGCGGCCGGCGAGCTCGGCGCATTGCGCGGCCCAACCGCGCTCCATCATCTTCGGCAGCCGGTGGATGACGACGTTCAGGAAGCTCCCGACGCACAGGCCGATCACGGCGGCCGCCGGAAGCGCGACCGCCGGGTCGAGGAGCGACGTCATCGGCCGGGAGGCGCCCGGCCGGTCAGACGACGGCGCCGAGCTTGAAGATCGGCAGGTACATCGCGACGACCAGGCCGCCGACGATGACGCCGAGGAACACGATGATCAGCGGCTCGAGCAGCGACGACAGCGCGGCGACGGAGTCGTCGACCTCGCGCTCGTAGAAGTCGGCGATCTTGGTGAGCATCGCGTCGAGCGAGCCCGATTCCTCGCCGATCTGCACCATCTGGAGCACCATGTTCGGGAACAGGTGCGTCGACATCATCGAATTGGTCAGGCTCTGGCCGGTCGACACGTCGGTCTGGATGCGCTTGGTCGCGCTCGCGTAGACGGCGTTGCCGGCCGCGCCGGCCACCGCGTCGAGCGACTCGACCAGCGGCACGCCGGCGGCGAACATCGTGGCGAGCGTGCGCGACCAGCGCGCGATCGTCGCCTTCTCCAGGATGTCGCCGATGACCGGGAACTTGAGCATCAGGCGGTCGACCGTATAGCGCAGCGCCGCCGAGCGCCTGATCAAAACCAGCAGCCCGAAGATGCCGCCGCCGACGACGAGGAACGCTAACCACCACCACCTGACGACGAAGTCGGACATGTCGATCACGAGCTGCGTCGGCGCGGGCAGCGAGGCGCCGAAGCTCGAGAACACGTCCTTGAACGCCGGGATGACGAAGATCATGATCACGAAGACGACGATGATCGCGACCGACACGACCGCGGCCGGGTAGAACAGCGCCGACTTGATCTTGCTCTTCAGCGCGAGGATCTTTTCCTTGTAGGTCGCGAGCCGGTCGAGGATCGCGTCGATCATCCCGGAGCTCTCGCCCGCGGCGACCAGATTGCAGAACAGGTTGTCGAACTGCGCCGGGTGCTGGCGGAACGCGTCGGCGAGGCTCGAGCCCGCCTCGATGCGGCTCTTGACTTCCATCATCAGGCGCGAGAAGCGCGCGTTCGAGTGCCCGCGCGCGACGATCTCGAAGCTCTGCAGCAGCGGCACGCCGGCCTTCAGCATCGTCGCGAGCTGGCGCGTGAAGAACGTGACGTCCTTCTCCGACACGCGCTTGCCGCCGCGGAACGTCTGCTTCTTGATCTTGGTGACGCGGATGCCCTGGCGCCGCAGGTTGCTCGTGACGACGGTCTCGGATGCCGCCTTCGACTCGCCGCGAAGCTGGCGATTGTTGCGGTCGACGCCTTCCCACAGGAAGGTGAACTCGCGGACGTCCGACTTGCGCGGCAGGGTTGCGGTGGCCATGGTCGTTCCTTCGCGTTGCGTGTTGCGCGAGGCGTCACTCGTTGGTGATCGCCTCGATCTCCTCGAGCGACATCACGCCGGACTTGACCTTGAGCAGGCCCGACTGGCGCAGGTTGCGGATGCCTTCCTTCTGCGCGAGGTCGGCGATCTCGATCGCGTTGCCGCTGCGCATGATGAGCGCGCGCATGTCGTCCGAGATCGTCATGACCTCGTATACGCCGACGCGGCCCTTGTAGCCGGTGCCGCCGCAATGGTCGCAGCCGACCGCGCCGTACGGCGTCCAGCTGCCGTCGAGGTCCTCCTCGACGAAGCCGGCGCGCATGAGCGCCTCGGGCGGGATGTCCTCGGGACGCTTGCAGTGCGCGCAGAGCTTGCGGCCGAGGCGCTGCGCGGTGATCAGGATCACCGACGAGGCGACGTTGAACGGCGCCACGCCCATGTTGAGCAGGCGCGTCAGCGTCGTCGGCGCGTCGTTCGTGTGCAGCGTCGACAGCACGAGGTGACCCGTCTGCGCCGCCTTGATGGCGATGTCCGCCGTCTCGAGGTCGCGCACCTCGCCGACCATCACGATGTCGGGATCCTGCCGCAGGAACGCGCGGAGCGCGATCGAGAACGACAGCCCCGCCTTCTCGTTCACGTTGACCTGGTTGACGCCCGGCAACTGGATTTCGACCGGGTCTTCCGCGGTCGAGATGTTGATGCCCGGCTGGTTCAGGATGTTGAGGCAGGTGTACAGCGAGAC
Source organism: Casimicrobiaceae bacterium (assembly GCA_036559685.1). GTDB lineage: Bacteria > Pseudomonadota > Gammaproteobacteria > Burkholderiales > Casimicrobiaceae > VBCG01. The sequence goes on along the minus strand of DATBSV010000070.1, from coordinate 5,910 downwards.
CGTCTTGCCGGAGCCGGTAGGCCCGGTGACGAGGATCATCCCGTAGGGCCGGCCGATCGCGTTCAGGAGGGCCTGCTGCTGGTCCGGCTCGTAGCCCAGCGCCTCGATGCCGAGCTTGACGCCCGACGCGTCGAGGATACGCATCACGATCTTCTCGCCGTAGAGCGTCGGCATCGTCGACACGCGGAAGTCGATCGCCTTGCTCTTCGACAGCATGAGCTTCATGCGGCCATCCTGCGGCACGCGCTTCTCGGCGATGTCGAGGCGGCTCACCACCTTGATGCGCGACGCTACCTTGTCCTTGATCGCCAGCGGCGGCTGCGCGACCTCGGAAAGGATGCCGTCGATGCGGTAGCGGATCCGGTAGAAGCGCTCGTAGGGCTCGAAGTGGATGTCGGAGGCGCCGGCCGAGATCGCGTCGAGCAGGATCTTCTGGATGTACTTGACGACCGGCGCGTCCTCGACCTCGGCGTCCTCCTCGAGCGAGGCGGCGCCCTGCTGGCCGTCCTGCATGTCGACCTCGAGGTCGTCGAGGTTGGCGGCGTCCTTCAGCGACGCGCCGGAGGCTTCCAGGATCTTGTGGATCACCGCGCCGAGCTTGTCGTCCTCGACGACGACCGGCTCGACGACGAGGTTGGTCTTGAACCGCACCTCCTCGAGCGCCTGCATGTTCGCCGGGTCCGACACGGCGACGAACAGGCGGTTGCCGCGCTTCGCGAGCGGCAGCACGCGCCGCGTCTGCGAGATCTTCGCGTCGAAGTATTCCTTCTGGAACTGGTCGAGGTCGAACGACGCGAGGTCGAGCAGCGGCACGCCGAACGCGCGCGAGCCGAACACGGCGATCTGCTGCGCGGAGAAGCGCTTCGCGATCAGGACCTGCTCGACGAACGTGATGCCGGCCGACTGGGCCTGGGTCTGCAACGAGTCCGCCTCGGACTCGGGCAGGAGGCCGTGCTGCGCGAACGCGCGCGCGAGACCGCTCAGGTTGCGTGTGGCGGCGTGCGTGGCCATCGTGGTGGGAAGGGTGAACGGAGGGCGATCAATTACCCAAGCAAGCGGCATGCCGCCGCGCGAAGGTCGAAATCACCTCGCTACGTCATCCCAAATCCCTGAAAATCAACGAGAAGATGATGCCTTCTCGTCCCGGCTTTGTAAAGGCGGCGCCGGACGGCCCACAGGCGGCAGCAGCCTGACCACCTTTACGGCACGGTCCTGCGTCTGGACGATCTCGACCGACTGGCCGGCGAGGCGGAACGACGCCCCCGCCTCCGGGATGTCGCCCAGGTGATCGACGATCAGCCCGTTCAGCGTCTTGGGCCCGCCGAGCGGGAAGCGCGTGCCGAGCCGGCGGTTGATGGCGCGAAGCGATGCCATCCCATCGACGGTGATGCTGCCGTCCGCCTCGCGTCGCACGCCTTCGCCCGCCTCGGGGGCGGTCGTCGTGAACTCGCCGATGATCTCCTCGACGATGTCCTCGATCGTGACCAGTCCCTTGAGCTCGCCGTACTCGTCGACGACGAGCCCGATGCGCTGGCGGTCCGCCTGGAACTGCGTGAGCTGGGTCAGGAGCGACGTGCCCGCGGGCACGAAGTACGGCTTGCGCAGCAGCGGCCGGATCGACTCCGGGTCGATATCCCCGCTTTCCTGCATCAGGCCGACGACCGTCTTGAGGTGCAGGATGCCGATGATCTGGTCCGGCGAGCCCTCGTACACCGGCAGCCGGGTGTGGTACGACGTCGCCAGCTGCTGGCGCAGCAGCGACGGCTTCGCCGACAGGTCGAGCGCGTGGATCTGCGGCCGCGGCACCATGACGTCCTCGACGGTGACCGCCTCGAGGTCGAACAGGTTCGCGAGCATCGCGCGGTGCTTGCCGCGGAAATACTGGTTGCCCTCGAGCACCAGCGCGCGGATCTCCTCCTGCGAAAGCGTCGCGCTGTCCTTCGGCGGCGCGATGCGCAAGAGCTTGAGCAGCCCCTGCACGAACAGGTTGACGAACCACACGGCCGGCTTCGCGATCTTGAGCAGCGGCGCGAGCGCGAGCGCGACCATCGGCGCGAGCCGGTCGGCGTACGCGGCGCCCACGACCTTCGGCGTCACCTCGGAGAACACGAGGATCAGGAACGTGATCGCGACCGTTCCCGCGGCGAGGGTCCATTGTCCCGCGCCGAACAGGCGCTCGGCCAGCACGGCGGTCAAGGTCGCGGCCGCGGCGTTGATCAGGTTGTTGCCGAGCAGGATGACGCCGAGCAGCCGGTCGGTCTCCGCGAGCAGCGTCAGCGCGGTGCGCGCGCCGGTCGCGTTGCGCTGCGCGCGGTGCTTGAGGCGCAGCCGGTTGGCGGCCATCATCGCCGTCTCGGCGAGCGAGAAGAAGCCCGACACCAGCAGCAGCACGGCGAGCGCGATCGCGAGCGTCGAGGCGGGGATGTCGTCCATCAGCGCTTGAGGATCACTTCGAGCACGAACTTGCTGCCGAGGTAGGCGAGGATCAGAAGCGCGGTGCCGGAGAGGATCCAGCGCAGCGCCTTGCGGCCGCGCCAGCCGTAGCGCCAGCGGCCGACGACGAGCGCGCCGAACACGAGCCACGAGGCGACGGCGAACACGTTCTTGTGCGTGAACTGGAACGCGCGGCCGAACAGCTGCTCGGTGAACAGGACGCCGCTCAGAAGCGCGAGCGACAGGAGCGCGAAGCCGATCGCGATCAGGCGGAACAGCGTGTGCTCGAGCGTGAGCAGCGGCGGCGCGACGACGTCCTCGGCGAGCCCGCGGTGCAGGCGGTTCTCGAGCCCGGTCATCACGAGCGCCTGCGCGGCCGCGACGATGAAGAACGCGTACGCGAGCAGCGCCACCGCGATGTGCGCGGTCGCGAGCGTCTCGCCGGCGTACGGGAAGCGGTGCGGCGACACGACGACGGCGGGCAGCAGCGCCGCGGCCGCCGCGACCGGCAGCACGACGGCGCCCACGCCGGGCAGCGTCGCGAGCGCGCCGGTCGCCCATGCGACGAGCACGGTCAGGAGCGCGACGAGCGACAGCGCGTGCGGGAGCGACAGGTCGAGGCCCTGGGGCGTCGCGACGCCGATGCCGACGCCGATCGCGTGAACCGCGATCGCGACCGGCGGCAGCGCGCGCTTGAGCGCGTCCGGCGCGGCGGATCCGGGCCACAGCGCCCAGGCGGACGCCGCGTAGAGCGCGGCAGCGGCGAGGTGCAGTAGAATCATCCGGGCGCGGAGTTAACCGCGTCGATCAAGTGTAGCGCAGGCGCCCCGCGGGCGCCGCGCCCGCAGGACTCCCGTGCTCGACCAACTGACCGAACGGCTGTCGCGCGTCGCCAAGACGCTGCGTGGCGAAGCCCGCCTCACCGAAGCCAACATCGCCGACGCGATGCGCGAGGTGCGCCTCGCGATGCTCGAGGCCGATGTCGCGCTGCCGGTCGTCAAGGACTTCGTCGCGCGCGTGCGCGAGAAGGCCGTCGGCGAGGAGGTGAGCGGCTCGCTCACGCCGGGCCAGGCGCTGGTCGGCGTCGTGCACCGCGAGCTCACCGCGCTGATGGGCGACGCCGCCGCCGCGCTCGACCTCGCGACGCGACCGCCGGCGGTGATCCTGCTCGCCGGCCTGCAGGGCGCCGGCAAGACGACGACGGCCGCGAAGCTCGCGCGCCTCCTGCGCGAGCAGAAGAAGAAGGTGCTCGTCACCTCGGCGGACGTCTACCGCCCGGCGGCGATCGCGCAGCTCGCCACGCTGGCCGCGCAGGTCGGCGTCGACCATTTCCCGTCGACCGCCGCGGAGAAGCCGCGCGACATCGCGATGCGGGCGCTCGAGTGGGCGCGAACGCACTACCACGACGTGCTGATCGTCGACACGGCGGGCCGCCTCGCGGTCGACGAGGCGATGATGAAGGAGATCGCCGAGCTGCACGCGGCGGTGTCGCCGGTCGAGACGCTGTTCGTCGTCGACGCGATGCAGGGCCAGGACGCGGTGAACACCGCGAAGGCGTTCCGCGACGCGCTGCCGCTGACCGGCGTCGTGCTGACCAAGCTCGACGGCGATGCGCGCGGCGGCGCCGCGCTGTCGGTGCGCGCGGTGACCGGCGCGCCGATCAAATTCGTCGGCGTCTCGGAGAAGATCGACGGGCTCGAGGCATTCCACCCCGAGCGCATGGCGTCGCGCATCCTCGGCATGGGCGACGTGCTGTCGCTGGTCGAGCAGGCGCGCAAGACGGTCGACGCGAAGGAGGCCGAGAAGCTCGCGAAGAAGGTCAAGGCCGGCAAGAACTTCGACCTCGAGGACTACCGCTCGCAGATCGCGCAGATGCGCAAGATGGGCGGGCTCGCGGGCATGGTCGACAAGCTGCCGGCGGAGCTTCGCGCCGCCGCCGCGGGCGCGCAGGTCGACGAGAAGCGCATCGGGCGTCTCGAGGCGATCATCCTGTCGATGACGCCCGGCGAGCGCGCGAAGCCCGAGCTCCTCAAGGCGTCGCGCAAGCGGCGCATCGCGGCGGGCGCCGGCGTCACGGTGCAGGAGGTCAACCAGCTCCTGAACCAGTTCGAGCAGGCGCAGAAGCTGATGAAGATGGTCGCGAAGGGCAACCTCGGGAAGATGATGCGCGGGATGCGCGGGATGCTGCCCGGGCGGTAAGGAGGCCGCGGCTTCAGGGCTCGGGCGCCTCGGAGCGCTCGCGGTCGAACAGCGGCTTCGCGACGCCGGCCGCGAGCAGCAGCAGGTAGATGTACGAGGCTTTTCCTTCACTCACTCCGAGTCGGATCTCGGCCAGCGCGATCAGCACGCCGGCGACGATGATCGCCGTCGCCATGCCGAAGCGCGCGCGCACGAAGCGCCACAGCGCCTCCGGATCGGTCACGCTCTCGTTGTAGAGCTTCCGGCACATGCGGTGCCACATCAGCGTCTCGAACACGAGGATCAGCGCGAGGTTGGTGCCGTACAGGATCGCCGCGCGCGGATGCGCCGGGTTCTCGCCGATCAGCGCGGTGAGCGACGGCAGGAACGTGGTCATCAGCAGGAACATGAGGTTGAGCCAGACGAACAGCATGTCCGGCTCCTTGAGGCGGCGGAGCAGCCGCAGGTGCGCGAGCCAGAAGATGCACAGCGCGACGAAGCTGATGACGTAGTCGTCGAAGCGGTTGAGCGTCGCGACCAGCGCGCTCCACGCCGAGGCCTCGCGGTCGAACACGTGCTCTGGGAACTTGAGGTCGAGGACGAGCAGCGTCATCGTCACGGCGAAGATGCCGTCGGTGAGGGCCTCGAGGCGGGATTTCGGCAGCGGGGTCGAAACGACCATCGGCGTCGGGAACGGGCGGGCGGACCGCCGAAGTCTAGTCCCGGCGCACGCTGCCCGGTAACGGCTTGATCCGCCTGACCTTTTCGCCCCCTGAGACCCTGGAGAGGGGGCGGCGCCGGGCTTGCCCGGCAGGACGTTTTCATTGTAGAATCAACGTCTTTTCGCCCCACACCCGGTACCCAATCATGGTCGTCATCCGACTCGCCCGCGGGGGCGCCAAGAAGCGCCCCTTCTACAACGTCGTCGTCGCCGATTCGCGCAGCCGCCGCGACGGCCGTTTCATCGAGCGCGTCGGGTACTACAACCCGGTCGCATCGGGTAAAGAGACGTCCCTCAACCTGTCGCACGAGCGCATCGCGCATTGGCAGGAGAAGGGCGCGCGGCTGTCCGATACGGTCGCGATGCTCGTCAAGCGGTCGGCCGTGAAGGCGTCCGAGCCCGCGGCGGCGAGCGCAGCGAGCTGACGACGAAAAGCGACGCGTTCGTCGTCATGGGCCGCGTCATCGGCCCGTGGGGCGTGCGCGGCTGGATCAAGGTCGCGCCTTACGGCGACGGACCCGAAGGGCTCGCGAATCAGCGGGCGTGGTGGCTCGAGGACGGTGACGGTGGCTGGACGC
>DATBSV010000069.1:0-1953 GCA_036559685.1 Casimicrobiaceae bacterium | reverse complement strand
AGATCGTCCAGGTCCGCGCCGTAGCCCATCAGTCCGCCATCCTCGGCCTGCTCGGGCCATTCGTACGTCGCCGGCAGTCGGTGCTTCGCCGCGAGCGCGATGATGCGGTCGCCATCGCGCGCGAAGAACGTGTGGCCGCCGACGAACAGCGCCTGGACCTTCGTCGCGCTCAAGGAGGCGAACGCGCGATCGTAGTCGCCGCGGACGACCTCGACGATGGTGAGCGTCACGCCCATGCGTTGCGCCGCGCGACGCACCTCGTCGAGCTGAGGGGCGAAGAGCGGATCTTCCGGGGCAAGCACGCCGATGCGCGTCGCTCCGGGGATCGCATCGCGCAGGAGCTCGAGCCGCTTGGCGGCGAGCGTCCCTTGCGCGGCGATGAGGACGCCGGTCATGGTCCCGCCTGGCCGTGCGAGCGCCGTGACGAGGCCGAGCCGCACCGGGTCGAAGTTGCCGAAGAACACCGTCGGTATCGTCGACCTCGTTTCACGGACGGCCAGCGCCGCGGACGAGCCGATCACCACGATCGCATCGGGGCGCAGCGCGACGAGCTCGCGCGCGAGCGCCGGCAGGCGCTCCAGCCGGGCATCCGCGAAGCGCTGCTCGACCACGAGGTTGCGGCCCGATTCGTAGCCGCGACGGCGCAGCGACTCGACGAGGCGCGACGACGAGTCGCGCTTCTCGGTCATCGGCGCGGTGGCGCGAAGGACGCCGATCACGGCGCGAGGCTTCGATTGCGCCAACGCGGGCGCCGCCAGCAACGTGCCTAGCCACGCGAGCGCCCGACGGCGCGACGCCGTCGCGGGAGTCCGACAGTTGCTTGCAGTCGCCATGGTCGCCGGGACCCGCCGACCGCTAGGCGACGACCAGGTACGGCTCGAGACCGTTGCCCTGCCAGACCGCCTGCTCGTGGAGGTCCGAGTGGCCGACGCTTTGCGCGGTGTTGACGGTGCTGTAGTACGGCACGTGCTGGTTGATCATGGTGTCCGAGTCGGCCAGCGTCCGACCCTCGCCGCGCTTGTAGCCCAGCGTCGCGAGTGGCGTCTGGACGGCGTCGTACTCGGAATAGAGATTGACCAGCGACGCGATATTGCGCATGTCCGGCACGTAGTCGAACCGGACCGGCGTCGCGAGCCCGATCAAGTTCTCGAACTTCACGCCGAGGCGCGAAGCGATGACGCAGACGTTCACGCCATGGCTGTGCGCGATCGCCTGCAGGCGGTCGACGCTGTGGCTCGCGCACCAGTTCTTCAGGTCGGCGGCGGCGGCGACCCGGTCGACGTGCTGGTTGGCGCCGGTCCAGGCGAACGCGTCGGGAGCCCCGTAGAGCGTCGCGGTGAGGCCCCCGATGTACGACCAGAAGTTCGACGTACCGGGAACCTGCTTCCACCAGTTCGAGCTCGAGGCCCAGGTCCCGTGGACGATGATCGTCGTGAGCGCCATGGCGTGCGATCAGCGACGTTGCGCGTAGGCGCCGCGGAGCGTGCGGCGCTCGACCTGCATGACGCGTCGCTGGAGATCGGCCGTGTCGTCGCTGCCGAGCGTGTCGAACAGCGCGGCCGCCCACCGTCTGCGCGACGCGATCTCTTCGCGCACCATGTCGGGCCATGCCTCCCGCAGCGCCGGCTGATCCTGCAGGCAGCGCTCCAGTGATCGCCATTCGTTGTCCGGGCGCTCCAGCAGCGCGAGCTCGGCTTGCACCATGCGCGCGAGGTCGTCGAGCGCGCTGTCGTTGCCGCGCATGCGGGGATACAGCTCGGCGATGAGCGTCGGCGGCCCGACCGAGAGCACGTGCAGGCCCATCTCGCGCAAGTCCGCATCGGGGCTCGTGAGGAGCCACAGGGCGTCGCACGCGATCTCGGCCTCCGAGAATCGCATCTCGCGTGAGGGATCGTCGTACTTCGCGGCGATGACGCGCGCGAACGAGCGATCGGAAGCCATGGGTGCCATGGG
>DATBSV010000068.1:0-4285 GCA_036559685.1 Casimicrobiaceae bacterium | reverse complement strand
CAGCCCGTCGAGCCCGGGCAGGCGCGAGCGCTGCCGCGTCGTCACCGCGAGCATGCGCACCGCGTGCTGCTGCGCGAGCGACGGCGACGCGCCCATCACGAGGAAGTCGATGTGGCCGCCCATCAGGTCGCCGAACGCCGGTGTCGTGCCGCTGTACGGGACGTGCGTCGCCGACGCGCCGAGGCGTTCGACCAGCTCGGCCGCACACAGGTACGTGGCGTTGCCGATGCCGGCCGACCCATAGGTCGCGCCGGGATGCGCCACGAGCCAGCGCGCGAACTCCTTCGCGTCGCGCATCGGCAGCGTGGCGCGCACGACGAGCACCATCGGGTTCGTCGACGCGAGCACCACCGGCCGCAGCGCCTCCATCGCGGCCGCGTGGTCCGGGTGCGCGATCGCCGAAGTCGCGAACAGCAGCGTGTCGCCGTCGGGCTCGCTCAGCGCGACGCGCTGGATCGCGCGGCCGCTGTTCGCGCCGGGCACGTTCTCGACGATGGCGCTGCGGCCGGTCAGTCGGGCGAGCTCGGGGGCCAGGACGCGGGCCACGCGGTCGGCGGCGCCGCCGGCGGCGAAGCCCAGCACCAGGCGGACGACGCCCTGGCGTGCAGGCTGCGCGCCGGCCGCCCGGGCGACGAGCACCCCGACGGTCGCCCGCAGGAAAGCGCGCCGTGCCATCCCCATGGCGGCGAGTATAGTGAACGCCCCAATCGAGGGGAGTGCGAATGTTCGGCGTGTTCGATTCGCCGCCGGTGGATCGCGAGGGCCTCAGGCGCTGGATCGCCGACCGCTACGCGGACGTGCCGTTCATCGACGGCGACGCGCTCGCGTCGTGGCTCGCCGACCGCTCGCGCCCCGCGCCGGTCGTCGTCGACGTGCGCTCTCCGAAGGAGCGCGGCGTCAGCATGCTTCCCGGGGCGATCGGCGCGAACGACGGCGCGGCCGCGGCCGCGGCGCTGTCGACGCTCGATCCGTCCGTTCCGATCGTCGTCTATTGCGCGGGGGGCTTGCGCTCCGCGAAGGCCGCGCGCGTGCTGATCGCCGCGGGCCACGGCGACGTGCACAACCTCGAAGGCGGCATCTTCGCGTGGGCGAACGCGGACCGGCCGGTGCAGTGCGAAGGCCGCACGACGCGCTACGTGCATCCCAGCGACGACAAGTGGGGAGCGTTGCTCGCGCGCGACCGGCACGCATGGACGCCGACGCCCGAGTGACGCACGTCTGGCATCGCAACCTGCGGCGCGCGCCGCCGGTGGCCGTCGCCGGCTCGGGCATGTACCTGACCGATGCGAGCGGCAAGCGCTACCTCGACGCATGCGGCGGCGCGGCGGTCTCGTGCGTCGGTCACGGGCATCCGGACGTGATCGCCGCGATGCACGCGCAGATCGACAAGCTCGCCTACGCGCACACGAGCTTCTTCACGACCGAGGTCGCGGAGACGCTCGCCGACGAGCTCGTGCGCTCCGGTCCGCCGGGCACGAGTCACGCGTATTTCGTCAGTGGGGGCTCCGAGGCCGTCGAGGCCGCGCTCAAGATGGCGCGCCAGTATTTCGTCGAGATCGGCGAGCCCGAGCGCGCGCACTTCGTCGCGCGGCGCCAGAGCTACCACGGCAACACGCTGGGCGCACTCGCGGTCGGCGGCAACGCGTGGCGGCGGCGCGAGTTCGCGCCGCTCCTGATCGACGTCACGCACGTCTCGCCGTGCTACCCGTACCGCGACCGCCGCGAGAACGAGACGCCCGAGGACTACGGGCGGCGGCTCGCCGACGAGCTCGATGCCGCGATCGTCGCGGCCGGTCCGAAGCGCGTGATCGCATTCGTCGCCGAGACCGTCGGCGGCGCGACCGCCGGCGTGCTGACGGCGGTCCCTGGCTACTTCCGCGCGGTGCGCGAAGTGTGCGACCGCCACGGCGTGCTGCTGATCCTCGACGAGGTGATGTGCGGGATGGGACGCACGGGGACATTGCACGCCTGCGAGCATGAGGGCGTCGTACCTGACTTGATCACTATTGCGAAGGGCCTCGGCGGCGGCTACCAGCCGATCGGCGCCGTGCTCGCGCAGCGGAAGATCGTCGACGCGATGTCGCGAGGAAGCGGGTTCTTCCAGCACGGCCACACCTACCTCGGGCACCCGGTCGCGTGCGCCGCGGCGCTCGCCGTGCAGCGCGTGATCGCGCGCGACGGCCTCGTCGCACGCGTGCGCACGCTCGGCTCGTCGTTCGAGCGAAAGCTGGCCGATCGCTTCCGCGACCACCCCCACGTCGGCGACGTGCGCGGACGCGGCCTGTTCCGCGGCGTCGAGCTCGTGCGCGACCGCGCGAGCAAGGCGCCGTTCGATCCGGCCCGCCAGACCCACGCGCGCGTCAAGCGCGAGGCGATGGCGCGCGGCCTGATGACCTACCCGATGGGCGGCACCATCGACGGCGCGCGCGGCGATCACGTCGTGCTCGCGCCGCCGTTCATCGCCGAGGAATCGCATCTCGACGAGATCGTCGACAAGCTCGAAGCGGCGATCGACGCCGCCATCTTATCCGCATAGGCCCTAGTTCCGTTCAACCCGAGGAGGACCCGATGAAACGCATGCTGCTCGCCCTGCCCGTCGCGATCGCGTTGTCGCTCGCCAGCGCCCCCGCCGTCGCCCAGCAGAAGTTCGTCACGATCGGCACCGGTGGCGTCACCGGCGTCTACTACGCGGCGGGCGGAGCGCTCTGCCGCCTCGTCAACAAGGACCGCGCGAAGCACGGCATCCGCTGCTCGGTCGAATCGACCGGCGGCTCGGTGTTCAACGTCAACACGATCAAGGCCGGCGAGCTCGACCTGGGCTTCACGCAGTCGGACGTCCAGTACAACGCGACGAAAGGCCTTGCGCAATTCAAGGACGGTGCGCACGGCGACATGCGCGCCGTGTTCTCGGTGCATCCCGAGCCGTTCACCGTGGTCGCGCGCAAGGAGGCGAACATTCGGACGTTCGCCGACTTCAAGGGCAAGCGCTTCAACGTCGGCAACCCGGGCTCGGGCACGCGCGCCTCGATGGAGGAGCTGCTCGCGTCGATGGGCTGGACGATGGGCGACTTCGCGCTCGCCTCGGAGCTCAAGGCCGACGAGCACGGGCCCGCACTCTGCGACGGCAAGATCGACGGATTCTTCTACGGCGTCGGCCACCCGTCGGCGAACATCCAGGACCCGACGACCTCGTGCGGCGCAAGGCTCGTGTCGCTGACCGGCCCGGCCGTCGACAAGCTCATCGCCGAGAAGCCGTACTACGCGAAGGCGACGATCGCCGGCAACCTGTACCCGAACAACCCCAACCCGACGCAGACCTACGGCGTGCTCGCGACGGTCGTCACGTCGAGCAAGGTGCCGGCCGAGGCCGTCTACCAGGTCGTCAAGGCGGTCTTCGACAACTTCAACGAGTTCAAGGGGCTGCATCCCGCGCTCGCGTACCTGACCCCCGAGAACATGGTGAAGGACGGGCTTTCCGCGCCGCTGCACGAAGGCGCGGTGCGCTATTACAAGGAGAAAGGCTGGATCAAGTAGCGCCGGCGTGACCTGAGTGAGCGAGATCGAGAAGGCCCCCGCCGAGCTCCAGGAGCTCGTCGCGCAGGCCGACACCGGCGCGCGCAAGCCGGCGGGGCTCGCCGCGAGCGTCATCTTCGCGGTCTCGCTCGCGTGGGCGCTGTTCCAGCTCTGGTACGCGTCGCCGCTGCCGTTCACGCTGCGCTTCGGTGTCCTCAACGACACCGAGGCGCGGTCGCTGCACCTCGCGTTCGCATTGTTCCTGGCGTTCCTGGCGTGGCCGGCGTTCAAGCGCTCGCCGCGCGACCGCGTGCCGCAGCTCGATTGGGTGCTCGCGTTCGTGGGCGCGTTCGCCGCGGCCTACCTCCTCCTGTTCTACCGCGAGCTCGCGACGCGGCCGGGGCAACCGACGACGACGGACATCGTCGTCGCGTGCACCGGGCTCGTCCTGCTCCTCGAGGCCACCCGCCGCTCGGTGGGCTGGCCGATGGCCGTGCTCGCCGCGCTCTTCATCGCCTATTGCATGGGCGGCCCGTACCTGCCCGAGGTGCTGCAGCACAAGGGGGTTTCGCTCAACCGGCTGCTATCGCACATGTGGCTCACGACCGAGGGCGTGTTCGGCATCGCCCTTGGCGTGTCGACCGGCACGATCTTCGTCTACGTGCTGTTCGGAACGCTGCTCGACCGCGCCGGCGGCGGCAACTACATGATGCAGGTCAGCTTCGCCGCGCTCGGCCACCTGCGCGGCGGTCCGGCGAAGGTCGCGGTCGTC
>DATBSV010000067.1:0-3877 GCA_036559685.1 Casimicrobiaceae bacterium | reverse complement strand
ACGCCCGACTTGCGGTGCGGGCAGCGCGGCTTCGTGCACTCGGCGTAGAGGTAGAGCGCGTGCTCGTGGATCGTGAAGCCGCGCTCCTTCGCGATCTTGATCTGCCGCTTCTCGATCTCGGAATCGAAGAACTCCTCGACGCGCCCGCAGGTCAGGCACACGAGGTGGTCGTGGTGCTTCTCGTCGTTGAGTTCGAAGACCGCCTTGCCCGTCTCGAAGTGGTGGCGGATCAACAGTCCCGCCTGCTCGAACTGCGTCAGCACGCGGTAGACGGTCGCGAGCCCGACGTCGAGACCATCGGCAAGCAACTGCTTGTAGACGTCCTCGGCGGTCATGTGGCGCACGCGCGACTGCTCGAAGACGTTGATGATCTTGAGGCGCGGAAGCGTGGCCTTCAAACCGGCGCTGCGGAGGTCGTGCGGCTGGCTCATGCTGCTATGATAACCCTCTGATGCGACACGCCCAATCCCGACTTCGCCGCCCGCTCGCCGCGCTCGCCTTTGCGCTCGCGCTGTCCGCGCTCGCCGGCTGCCAGACCTGGGACACCTATGCGCCGACCTGGCGCAACTTCGGTGTCTACAAGATCGACATCAACCAGGGCAACTACATCACGCAGGACATGGTCGACCGGCTCAAGACCGGCCAGACCAAGGCGCAGGTGCGCCTGGCGCTCGGCACCCCGCTCGTGCAGAGCGCGTTCCGCGACAATCGCTGGGACTACGTCTACGAGTTCCGGCGCCAGGGCAAGCTGATCGAGCACCGCCAGTTCACCGTCTACTTCGCCGACGAAAAGCTGGCGCGCTGGGAAGGCGACGAGATGCCGCAGTCGATCGCCGACCTCAACAAGGCCGCGACCGAGCGCACGCTCGCCAAGATGCCCCAGGCCGACGACCCCGGCATCCTCGGCCGGATCGTCGACTGGTTCAAGAGTTTCTAGCGCCCACGCCGCGATGGCGCACCGGATCCGCATCGCGATCGCCGGCGCCGGCGGCCGCATGGGCCAGGCGCTCGTCGAGCGCGCGCTCGACGCGCCGGACCTCGAGCTCGCCGCGGCGCTCGACGTCGCCGGCGCGAGCGCGATCGGCCAGGACGCGGGACTGTCGCTCGGCCGCACGACCGGCGTCGCCGTGGGCCACGACGTCGACGCGGCGCTCGCGCTCGCCGATGTGCTGGTCGACTTCACGCGACCCGAGGGCACCGTGATGCACGCGGCCGCGTGCGCCAGGCGAGGCGTCGCGCTGGTCGCGGGCACGACCGGGCTCACGGCGGCGCAGAAGGACGAGCTCGCACGCCACGCGAAGTCGATCCCGATCGTCCAGGCGGCGAACATGAGCGTCGGCGTCAACGTGCTCGCCGACCTCGTCGGCCGCGCGGCGAAAGCGCTCGGCGAGGGCTACGACATCGAGATCGTCGAGATGCACCACCGGCACAAGGTCGACGCGCCGTCCGGCACCGCGCTGATGCTCGGGGCTGCGGCTGCCGACGGCGCGGGCATCGATCTCGAGCATGCCGGCGTCTACGCGCGCGAAGGCCAGACGGGCGAGCGCAGGAAGGGCACGATCGGGTTCGCGACGCTGCGCGGCGGGGACGTCGTGGGCGAGCACGTCGTCGTGTTCGCCGGCGAGGGCGAGCGCGTGGAGCTCGCGCATCGCGCGACGTCGCGCCGCATGTTCGCCGACGGCGCCTTGCGTGCGGTCCGCTTCGTGGCCGCGCACCGGCGCGAGCGCCGCGCCGGGCTCTACGACATGCAGGACGTCCTCGGCCTGCGCTAGCGCGGCGTACCGGAATCCGGTAGAATTCAATGCCTTGGCGGGAGCGCGCCGGCGTGGCCGGACGCTCCCGCTTCGCACGTCCGGCGTCGGTTTCGACCCACCCGAAGTCCCGACGCCACGCCCCATGACCAGCGCCGCGCTCTTCCCCCCGCGCACCCCGGCGATCCTCGCGCTCGCCGACGGCACCGTGTTCCGCGGCCGCTCGATCGGCGCGCTCGGCCAGTCGGTCGGCGAGGTCGTGTTCAACACGGCGATCACCGGCTACCAGGAAATCCTGACCGATCCGTCCTACGCGGGGCAGGTCGTCACGTTCACGAACCCGCACATCGGCAACGTCGGCGTGACGCACGAGGACGCCGAGTCGAGGCGCGTCTACGCGGCGGGCCTCGTGATCCGCGACCTGCCGGTGATGTCGTCGAGCTGGCGAAGCGAAGGCGACCTCGGCGCGTGGCTCGCGCAGGCCAACGTCGTCGGCATCGCCGACGTCGACACGCGTCAGCTCACGCGCATGCTGCGCGAGAAGGGCGCGCAGAACGGCTGCATCCTCGCCGCCGCGACGATCGGGACGATGGAGACCGAGCAGGCGCTCGCCGCCGCGCGCGAGGCGCCGTCGATGGCCGGCCAGGACCTCGCCAAGGTCGTCTCGGTCGACACGGCGTACGACTGGCGCTCGTCGACGTGGATGCTCGGCGAAGGCTTCCGGTCCGCGCCCGAGGCGAAGCACAAGGTCGTCGCGTACGACTTCGGCGTCAAGCACAACATCCTGCGCATGCTCACCTCGCGCGGCTGCCACGTTCATGTTGTTCCGGCGCGCACGTCGGCGCGCGAAGTGCTCGCGATGAAGCCCGACGGCGTGTTCCTGTCGAACGGCCCCGGCGACCCCGAGCCTTGCGACTACGCGATCGGCGCGATCCGCGAGATCGTCGACGCCGGCGTGCCGACGTTCGGCATCTGCCTCGGCCACCAGCTGCTCGGCCTCGCCGCGGGCGGACGCACGGTCAAGATGAAGTTCGGCCACCACGGCGCGAACCACCCGGTGCTCGACCTCGACACCGGGCACGTGATGATCACGAGCCAGAACCACGGCTTCGCGGTCGACGCCGACAGCCTGCCGTCCAACGTTCGCGTCACGCACGTGTCGCTGTTCGACCGCTCGCTGCAAGGGATCGCGTTCACCGACAAGCCGGCGTTCAGCTTCCAGGGCCATCCCGAAGCAAGCCCCGGCCCGCACGACGTCGGCCCGCTGTTCGACCGCTTCGTGAAGTCGATGGAGAAGAAGTAGCCGTGCCCAGGCGGACCGACATCGAGAGCGTGCTGATCATCGGCGCCGGCCCGATCGTCATCGGGCAGGCGTGCGAGTTCGACTATTCGGGCGCGCAGGCGTGCAAGGCGCTGCGCGAGGAGGGCTACAAGGTCATCCTCGTCAACAGCAACCCGGCGACGATCATGACGGACCCCGAGATGGCGGACGTCACCTACATCGAGCCGATCACCTGGCCGATGCTGGCGAACATCATCGAGCGCGAGCGGCCGGATGCGCTCCTGCCGACGATGGGGGGCCAGACGGCGCTCAACTGCGCGCTCGACCTCGCGCGCGAGGGCGTGCTGTCGAAGTTCGACGTCGAGCTGATCGGCGCGTCGAAGAAGGCGATCGACAAGGCCGAGGACCGCAAGAAGTTCAAGGATGCGATGACGCGCATCGGGCTCGGGTCGGCGAAGAGCGGCATGGCGCACTCGCTCGAGGAGGCGCAGCGCGCGCAGGCCGACGTCGGCTTCCCGTGCATCATCCGCCCGTCGTTCACGCTGGGCGGCACCGGCGGCGGCATCGCGTACAACCGCGACGAGTTCGACGAGATCTGCAAGCGCGGGCTCGCGATGAGCCCGACCCACGAGCTCCTGATCGAGGAATCGCTCCTCGGCTGGAAGGAGTTCGAGATGGAGGTCGTGCGCGACCGCAAGGACAACTGCATCATCGTGTGCTCGATCGAGAACCTCGACCCGATGGGCGTGCACACGGGCGACTCGATCACGGTGGCGCCGGCGCAGACGCTGACCGACAAGGAATACCAGATCATGCGCGACGCCTCGATCGCGGTGCTGCGCGA
>DATBSV010000066.1:0-1549 GCA_036559685.1 Casimicrobiaceae bacterium | reverse complement strand
CCCATCTCGACGGACTGCGGCCGGTTGGCCTGCATCGGCGCATAGACCGGCACGCCTTCGGGAGGCAGCGGCGCACACGCGCCGAGCAGGAGCGAGAGCGAGAGGACGGCGATCGATGTAGGACGGCGCATGGAGTTCACCATGGGGAGGAACCGTACGAAGCAGCATACAACGATGCCACGCGCTCGCGGTTGACGCCGTGGTTCTGGCCGCCGCGCGAGCTGATCTTGATCGCGCCCATGGTCGAGGCGAGCTGCCCGATACGCTGCCAGTCCCAGTCTCTTGACAGTCCGTACAACAGTCCCGCGCGGTAGGCGTCGCCGCAGCCGGTCGGGTCGATGATCGCCGCCGCGTTCGCCGCCGGGATCAACATGCTGCCGCCGTCGAAGTGGATCACCGAGCCCTCGCCGCCCATCGTGACGACGAGCGCGTCGACCATCGATGCGAGCTCGTCGAGCGTCTGCCCGGTGCGCTCGCACAACAGGCGCCCTTCGTAGTCGTTGACGGTGACGACCGCGGCGCCGTCGATCATCGTCAGGAGCTCGTCGCCCGCGAACAGCGTCATGCCCTGGCCCGGATCGAAGATGTACGGCACGCCCGCGGCGCGGAACCCGGCGGCGTGCTTGAGCATGCCGTCGCGCCCGTCCGGCGCGACGATGCCCCAGCCGACGCCCGCGATGCGCCCCACCTCGTTCTCGTGCGAGCGCGTCATCGCGCCGGGATGGAAAGCCGTGATCTGGTTGTCGTCGAGGTCGGTGATGATGAACGCCTGCGCCGTGAACGCGCCCTCGATGTGTCGCACGCCCTCCGTGTCGACGCCGAGCGTGTTCAGGCGGTCGCGGTAGACGAGGCCGTCGTCGCCGATCGTCGCCATGACGACCGGCTCACCGCCCAGCCCGCGCAGGTTGTACGCGATGTTGCCGGCGCAGCCGCCCCATTCGCGCCGCATCTCGCCGACGGTGAACGACACCGACAGCACGTGCGCCTGGTCGGGAATGATGTGCCGCGTGAAGCGGTCCGGGAACACCATGATGGTGTCGTACGCGAGCGAGCCGCAGATCAGCGTCTTCATGGACCGCGTGCCCCCGGGGCGGCGTGGAAAGGACGCGAGTGTAGCGCCCCGCCCACGGAAGAGGGATCGGCCGGTCTAGCCGACGCTTTCGCGCGACAGGTCGCGCACGATGCCCTGCTGGCGCCGCGACACGGGAAGCGTCTCGGTGATGCCGTTCAGCAGCACCTCCCAGTGCGCGTCGCCGTCGTCGTTGACGCGGCGCTCGAAGCCCCGGATCGCGTCGCGCGCGACCAGGCAGTTGCGGTGCACCCGCACGAAGCGGTGCCCGAACTCGGTCTCGAGCCGCGTGAGCGATTCCTCGAGCAGGAACTCGCGATCGTTCGTGCGGATCGTGATGTACTTGAGCTCGGCCTTGAGATAGATCACGTCGTCGATCGGCACGAGCACGACGCGCGAGCGCTCGGTGACCGACAGGAAGCGGCGCGCGTTGGCCGGAAACTGCGAGATGCGCTCGGCATTGAGCGGGCGCAGCTTCGG
>DATBSV010000065.1:0-14343 GCA_036559685.1 Casimicrobiaceae bacterium | reverse complement strand
GTGTTGTTCGGGTTGCGGCCTCCGTTCACGAGCTGCACGGCGACTTCCTCGAACGGCGCGCCGGAAAGCTTCGCGGCGAACCAGCCGCGCAGCGACCACGAACTGTAGTTCTTGTTGCCGAGGTAGAGCTTGTACATGGCTGGTCGTCAGAGCGGGACGGTCTTGCCCGGGTTGAGGATGTCGTGCGGATCGAGCGCGCGCTTGATCGTGCGCATCAGGTCGACGGCTTCGCCGTGCTCGGCGACGAGCGCCTCGAGCTTGTGGATGCCGACGCCGTGCTCGCCGGTGCACGTGCCGCCCATCGCGATCGCGCGCTGCGACGTGCGCTGCGCGAATCCTTCGGCGCGCATGCGCTGGTCGGGTTGCTTGGGATCGAACATCACGAGCACGTGAAAGTTGCCGTCGCCGACGTGGCCGACGATCGCGCAGGTGAGACCGGTCGAGTCGGCGTCGGCGCGCGCCTCGAGCACGCAGTCGGCGAGCCGCGAGATCGGCACGCACGCGTCGGTCGAGAAGCCGAACGAGCCGGGCGCGAGCGCGAGCGCCGCGTAGTAGGCGTTGTGCCGCGCCTTCCAGAGCTTGGTGCGCTCCTCTTGCGCGGTCGCGAACCTGAACGTACCGCCGCCGTGCTCGGCCGCGATCTGCTGCATGAGCTCGGCCTGCTCGGCGACGCCGCCCGCGGTCCCGTGGAATTCGAAGAACAGCGTCGGCCTCGCATCGTAGCCTTCGAGCTTCGAGTGGCGGATGCAAGCGCCCATCTGCACCTCGTCGAGCAGCTCGATGCGCGCGACCGGGATGCCCATCTGCATCGCGACGATCACCGTCTGGACGGCCGAGCGAAGGTCGTCGAACTGGCCGACCGCGGCCGAGATCGCCTCGGGCACGCCGTAGAGGCGCAGCCCGACCTCGGTGATGATGCCGAGCGTGCCCTCGCTCCCGACGAACAGGCGCGTCAGGTCGTAGCCGGCCGACGATTTGCGCGCGCGTCCGCCGGTGCGGATGATGCGTCCGTCCGCGGTGACGACCGTCATTCCCAGGACGTTCTCGCGCATCGTGCCGTAGCGAACCGCGTTGGTGCCCGACGCGCGCGTCGCGGCCATGCCGCCGAGCGTCGCGTTGGCGCCCGGGTCGATCGGGAAGAAGAGCCCCGTGCCCTTGAGCTCGGCGTTGAGCTGCTCGCGCGTGACGCCGGCCTGCACGCGGCAATCGAGGTCCTCGCCGTTGATCTCGAGCACCCGATTCATCTGCGACAGGTCGATGCACACGCCGCCGTGGATCGCTGCGACGTGGCCTTCGAGCGAGGTGCCGACGCCGAATGCGATGACCGGCACGCGCGCGGCGGCGCAGGTGCGCACGATGTCCGCGACCTCGTCGTTGGTGTGCGCGAACACGACGAGGTCGGGCAGCGCCGCGTCGGCGAGGCCCTCGCCATGGCCATGCTGCTCGCGGATCGACGCGTTGTCGACCGCGCGATCGCGAAAGCGCGCCTTGAGGTCGCCGAGCACGCTGGCGAGCGCCTCGGGGGATGTGCGTCGCTTGACAGTGATAGGGGCGTTCATCGGATGACCTCGTTCAGAAGCGCGGCAACTCCGGATGGCGAAGCTCGCCGTGGTGCACGTGCATCCGTCCGCCTTCGGCGCAGCGCTGGAGCGTCGGCACGGCCTTGCCCGGGTTCAACAGGCCGGCCGGGTCGTACGCCGCCTTGATGCCGCGGAACCGCTCGAGCTCGTCGGGCTTGAACTGGATGCACATCGCCGAGAGTTTTTCGACCCCGACGCCATGCTCGCCGGTCACCGTGCCGCCGACCTCGATGCACAGCGTGAGGATGCGATCGCCGAACGCGATCGTGCGCTCGATCTCGCCCGGGCGGTTCGCGTCGAACAGGATGAGCGGGTGCAGGTTGCCGTCGCCGGCGTGGAAGACGTTCGCGCAGGCGAGCCCGTACTCGACCGACCACGCCTCGATCTGCTTCAGCACGCGCGGCAGGGCCGCCCGCGGTATCGTGCCGTCGATGCAGTAGTAGTCCGGCGAGATGCGACCGATCGCCGGGAACGCGGCCTTGCGACCCGACCACAGCAGCAGCCGCTCCTTCTCGTCGCGCGAGACGCGTATCGACGTCGCGCCGTTCGCGGACAGCACGCGGCGGATCTCGCCCATCTCGCTTTCGACTTCCTCGTGCGTGCCGTCCGACTCGACGAGCAGCACGGCCACCGCGTCGAGCGGGTAGCCCGCGTGCACGAACGCCTCGACCGCGCGCGTCGCCGGCCGGTCCATCATCTCGAGGCCCGCCGGCACGATGCCCGCGCCGATGATCGCGCCGACCGCCGCGCCCGCCTTCTCGAGGTCGTCGAACGCCGCGCATGCGACCTGCGCGTACTGCGGCTTGGGCAGCAGCTTGACGGTGATCTCGGTCATCACCGCGAGCAGGCCCTCGCTGCCGTTGATGAGCGCGAGCAGGTCGTAACCCGCGCTGTCGAGCGACGCGCCACCGAACTCGACCGGCTCGCCGGTGATCAGGTAGCCGCGCACGCGCTGCACGTTGTGCACGGTGAGCCCGTACTTGAGGCAATGCACGCCGCCAGCGTTCTCGGCGACGTTGCCGCCGATCGAGCACGCGATCTGCGACGACGGGTCGGGCGCGTAGTAGAGGCCGTACGGCGCCGCGGCCTCGGAGATCGCGAGGTTGCGCACGCCCGGCTGCACGACGGCCGTGCGCGCGAGCGCGTCGATCGACAGCACCTTGCGGAACTTCGCGAGCGACAGGACGACGCCCGCCTTGTCCGGCAGCGCGCCGCCCGACAGGCTCGTGCCGGCACCGCGCGCGACGACCGGCACGTGCGCGTCGTGGCAGACGCGCAGGATCGCGGCGACCTGCGCCTCGTTGTCGGGCAGCACGACGGCAGCCGGCCGCTCGCGGAACAGCGTCAGCCCATCGCATTCGTAGGGCTTCGTGTCCTCGGGCGCGGTCAGGAGCGCGGCGGGCGGCAGCAGCGCCGCGAGTTCCGCGTGCACATCGGTGGCGAGCATGGGTCGGGACGGGCGGGCTCGCGTCCAAAGGGGACCTGCCCGGCGCGAACGATTATTCCACAGTCGCTACACTTCCCCCATGGACGCGACGTCCCTGCCTGCGGGCCGACCCGCGCCCGGCGCTCTTGCCGGGCTGCGCGTGCTCGAGATGGGCGCGCTGATCGCCGGCCCGTTCTGCGCGAAGCTCCTGGGAGAGCTCGGCGCGGCGGTCGTCAAGATCGAGCCGCCGGTCCACGGCGATCCGCTGCGCGCCTGGCGCTACCTCAAGGACGGGACGTCCGTTTGGTGGCACGTGCAATCGCGCAACAAGCGCTCGGTCGCGGCCGACCTGCGCGTGCCCGAGGGCCAGGCGATCGCGCGCGCGCTCGCGCAGCGCGCCGACATCGTGGTCGAGAACTTCCGCCCGGGCACGCTCGAGGGCTGGGGGCTCGACTACGCGACGCTCGCGCGCGCCAATCCGGGCCTGATCCTCGTGCGGATCTCGGGCTACGGCCAGACCGGCCCGTACGCGTCACGGCCCGGCTTCGGCGTGATCGGCGAGGCGATGGGCGGGCTGCGGCACGTCACCGGCACGCCCGACCGCCCGCCCTCGCGCGTCGGCATATCGATCGGCGACACGCTGTCGGCGCTCTACGGCGTCATCGGCGCACTCGCCGCGCTCGAGCATCGCCGCAAGACCGGCATGGGACAGGTCGTCGACGTGGCGCTCTACGAGAGCGTGTTCTCGGTGATGGAGTCGATGCTGCCCGAGTTCGACGCGTTCGGCGCCGTGCGCGAGCGCACCGGGTCGATCCTGCCGGGCATCGCCCCGACCTCGGCTTATCGCTGTTCGGACGGCAGCTACGTGCTGATCGCCGGCAACGGCGATTCGATCTTCAAGCGCCTGTGCCGTGCGATGGGGCGCGACGACCTTGCCGCCGACGCGTCGCTCGCGCGGAACGACGGGCGCGGCGCGAAGCAAGCGTGGCTCGACGGCGAGATCGAGGCGTGGACCTCGGCACGCTCACCCGACGAGGTGCTCGCCGCGATGGAGCGCGCCGAGGTGCCGGCGTCGCGCATCTACTCGGTCCGCGACATCGTCGACGATCCGCAGTACGCGGCGCGCGACATGATCCGCGAAGTGACGCTGAAGGATGGATCGACGCTCAAGGTGCCGGGCGTGGTGCCGAAGCTTTCCGCGACGCCGGCGGATTTTTCCGGCGGCGGTCCCGCGCTCGGCGAGCACACGCGCGAGGTGTTGCGCGAGCTCGGCTACGAGGACGCGTCGATCGACGCGCTCAGGACGAAAGGCGTCGTCGGGGTGCCGGACTGACGCGCGGCGCGGCGACCGGCGCGTCGTCGAGCTTCATCCACGCGCACAGCATCGTCTCGCACGCGCGCGTGATGACGTGGCACCCCGTGCGCGACGGCGTCGTGCGCGCCAGGTTGACGGCGCCGACCAACGCCGCATAGGTCGCGATGGCGACCTCGCGCGGCGACAAGCCGTCGCAGGCGGGAAAGTGCCGGACCACGCGGTCGAGCATCGCGCGGGTCGTGTCGGTGAAGCGGCGCTTGCGCTCGTTGTCGCCGCGAGCGACGTCGGCCAGGAGCAGCGTCATCGGGCATGCGTGCTCGAGCTCGGCGTCGTCGGCCTGCGCGAGGTAGGCTCGAATCATCGCGCGCACCCACGCGCGGCCCTCGACCCCGTCGAGCGCGCGGATCATGCGCTCGAAGCTCTGCTCGAGGCCGAACAGCAGCGTCTCGGAGGCGAGCTCCTCCTTGGACGCGAAGTGCGCGTAGAAGCCGCCGACGGTCAGGCCGGCGCCGCGCATGACCTCGTCGACGCTCGCGGCCTCGACGCCCTGCTCCTTCATCAGCGCCTCGGAGGCTTGCAGAATTTTCCTGCGGGTCTCCCCCTTGTGCGCGGCCGGATAACGTGCCATGATTGGCATAATATTACTAATATCATGACATGTCAACCCCTCCCCGGGAGGCCGCGATGAACCTGATCGATGCCCTGCTCCACCCGTTCCGCCGTCGCACGCCAGTCGAGCGGATCGTCCTCGACGACGGGCGCGAAGTGACGCTGTCGCCGCTGACGCCGGCCGCGAAACCGCTCATCGCGAAGGGGATCGAGCGCGTGTCGCCCGAGTCGAGCCGGCGCCGCTTCTTCACCGTGCGGCGACGCTTCTCCGAGCGCGAGCTCGACGAGATGACGACGCTCGACGGGTGGAACCGCTATGCGATCGGCGCGACGGCCGCAAGCCCCGAGGGTCCGGTCGGCGCCGCGATCGCGCGCTTCTCCCGCGCGGCCGAGGACCCGACGAGCGCCGAGGTGGCGCTCCTGGTCGTCGACGACTTCCAGCACCACGGGCTCGGGCGCATCCTGCTCGCCCGCATCGCGGAAGCCGCGAGCGCGCGCGGCATCGAGCGGTTCACCGCGCTCGTGCTCCGCGACAACGAGCCGATGCTAAGCATGCTGCGCCACTACGCTCCGGATCTCTCGATCGCCGACGCCGGCGAGCACTACCGGATCGACGTTCCGCTGCCGCACCCCTCGCTCTGGTCGTCGCTCACCGCGGCGTGAGGTTGGACGCGGTACGATGGTCGTCCCAGCGTTCGCTCCCGTCGCGATGACTGCCACGCCGCCCGTTCCGTCCGACGCCGAGATCAACAGCGTCTTCACCGTTGCCCTGCTCGCAGCGCTTGCCGACGGCAACGCGGACGAGCGCGAGCGCGCGCACCTGCGCGAGGTGGCGATGCGCATCGGCGGCGATCGCATCGACCTCTCGGTTCTCGAACGCGCTCCGGGCGCACGTCCATCGATCGCCGAAGCGGTGCGACCCTTGTCGACGCCGGAGGCGCGTCGCTACGCCTACGAGGTCGCCGTCGCGGTCGCCGCCGCCGACGGTGCGCATACGCCGGCCGAAGGCGCGTTCCTGCGCGAGCTTGCTTCCGCGCTAGGGCTGCCGGCGCAGAGTGCCCAAGCGTTCGTCGCGCAGGCCGACGCCATCGCCGCCGCGCCGGCCGCCGCAGTCGCGGGCACCGTGATGCCGGACGCCGCGGCGCTCGACCAGCAGATCCTCGACGCGTCGATCACCAACGCGGCGCTCGAAATCCTGCCCGAGACGCTCGCGTCGATGGCGATCCTGCCGCTGCAGGTGCGCCTCGTGTACAAGATCGGCAAGTCGTACGGCTACGAGCTCGACCAGGGCCACATCAAGGAGTTCATCGCCGCGCTCGGCGTCGGGCTCGCCGGCCAGTACCTCGAGCAGTTCGGACGCAAGCTGCTCGGCGGCCTCCTCGGCGCGGTGCTCGGCGGAATGGGTCGCGCCGTCGGCCACCAGGCGGCGAGCTCCGGAATGGCGTTCGCGACGACGTGGGCGCTCGGCCAGGTCGCGAAGCAGTACTACGGCGGCGGCCGCACGCTCGACGCGGACAAGCTCAAGGCGGCGTTCGCGCCGCTGCTCGCGCAAGGCCAGGCGCTCGTCGAGCGCTACGGCGGCGACATCGCGCAACGCGCGCGCTCGATCGACGTGCGCAACCTGCCGGCGCTGATCAAGGGGCTTTGACGGCGCTGTCGACCTGCATCACCGGCAGGGCCTCGCCGTTGCCCGCGACGGTCGTGATGACGCCGTCGGGCGTGACCATGCGGATGCGCATGTGCCCGGTGTCGGCAATGTAGACATTCCCGTCACGATCCACGGCGACGCCCATGGGACGCGAGAGGCGCGCGCGGGTCGCCGGTCCGCCTTCGCCTTCGAACGGAGCCTCCGGCGGGCGCCAGAACATCCACGCTCCCGTCCTGCAAACGCCGGCGATGGTCGAGATGACGCCGGCTCCGTCGATCTTGCGCACGCAGTGGTTGTACGTGTCGGCAACGTAGACCTGGTCCGCGGCGTCGACGGCGATTCCGTACGACAACCAGCCGAGGCCCGCTTCGCTCGCCGGTCCTCCATCGCCCCAGTACCCGCAGGTCGATGTGTTCGCGATGTACCAAGGCCGCTCGCGGCCCGCGATCGTCGTCACGCCCCGACCCGCCTGCCACTTGCGCACGTGGCATCCGTCCGGAAAAACCAGGGCACCCGCGCTGTCGATGGCGAGCTGCTTCGGCCAGCACGCGCCGCTGCCTGGCGTTCCGCCGCAATACCACACCGCAACCTCGTCCACGATGCCGACGGACGACAGTCGGCTGATGCCGTCGTAGTCGCCGCCGACGTAGAGATTGCCGGAAGCGTCGACCGCCACCCCCTGCGGCCAGAACGCATCGAGCGGCGTGCCGGTGGCATCGACCACCGTGGTGATGATCCCGTCGGCCCCCACGCGGCGGAGCCGGCTGTTGTACGCGTCGGCGAGGATCACGGCGCCGTCGGGAGCGATCGCCAACCCGCCGATCAGCGGGGAATAGCTGATCGGATCCTGCTGCATGTCGGCGTAGTCGTCGAAGGGGATGTCCAGCCGCGCGCCGATCGCCGGACCTCCGTCGCCGGAATAGCCCCGCACGCCGGTGCCGGCGATCCGGAGGAGCGTGCCGTCGCGACGCAACTTGAATGCAATGTGCTGCGACGTGAAATACACGTTGCCGTCGGCGT
This sequence comes from Casimicrobiaceae bacterium, assembly GCA_036559685.1. Taxonomy (GTDB): domain Bacteria; phylum Pseudomonadota; class Gammaproteobacteria; order Burkholderiales; family Casimicrobiaceae; genus VBCG01. The sequence continues at coordinate 6,745 of DATBSV010000065.1, read as the reverse complement.
CGGTCGCGATGCCTGCGGGCGCGCCGATCGGCGCCGCCAAGGCCTTCTGCGGGCAACCGTCCTGGCAGTCGAGGATGTAGTGGTTGCCCGGATCGCGGTCAGCCGTCGACCCGGCGTGCGCCGCGCCGATCGCCGCGAAAGCGACGAGGGCGACGAGGTAGCGGCGTGCGGACGGGAGAGACGGCATGTTTCCTACCTCCGCTTCGGCAACACGACGATTCTAGGCGCCGCTCGGGACAGGCCGCGGACTCGGACGCCGGACCTATCGAAATCCGCACAAAACGGCGGCTTTTCGGAGCGCAAGCGGGCGGGAAGACAGACAATCCGTGCCATGGACGCCCGGGAACCTGCGAGCGACGCCACGGCGGACGCCTGGACGCGCGCCCGCTCCGGCGACTTCAAGGGCGCGACCGATGTCGCGCGCCGCCTGCTTGGCGAGCGGTCCGCCGAGCGCGACGCCGGCGACGTCGTCGAGCTGCACCTGGTCTGCGCCTCGTGCGCGATCCGGCAGGGCGACCACACGCGCGCGCTCGCGAGTCTCGACGCCGCCGAAGCGGTCGCGGCATCGCCGCACGCCGACGCGCGCCTCGCGCCGCGCGTGCAGGCGTGGCGCGCCGAGCTCGCGTACTTCCAGGGGCGCTACGCCGAGGCGATGACGCTCGCCGAGCGCCTGGCGCCGGCGCTCGAGCGCGCAGGCGACCTCACCTACGCGGCGTTCGCGTTGCGCGTTCGTATCGCGATCCTGCTCGCCCGCGGCGACTACGCCGCGGTCGACGCGCTCGCCGAGCGTGCGGTCGCGCTCGCGCGCGCGAGCGGCGACGCGTACGTGCAGGTGCAGATCCACAACGTGCTCGGCGCCGTGCACTTCGACCGCGCGACCTCGAAGCTGCGCGAGCCGCACGCGCGCGCGCACCTGTCGTCGCTCGATCCGGCCGACACCGCGCCGATGGAGGAGGACGCGCGCGCCGCGCTCGCGTGCTTCGAGCAGGCGCGTGCGGTCGCCGAGCAGGCCGGCTACGAGTTCGCCGCGTGGTATGTCGCCGGCAACATCGAGCGCCTCGAGATCCTGCTCGGACGGGCGCGGCGCGCCGAGTCGATGATCCGCAAGCGGCTCGGCATGCTGCAGGCACGCGGCGCGCGCTACGACGAGCTGGTGACGCGCTCGAACCTCGCGTGGGCGCTGCGCCTGCTGGGCCGGCATGCGGAAGCGCTGCACGAGCTCGACGCGGCGCTCGCGGTCGCGCGGTCGACCGGCACGTCGAACGTGATGCTCGAGTACCTCGAATACGACCGATCGATCGTGCAGGACGCGCTCGGCGACGCGGCGGGCGCGCGCGCGTCGTACCGGCGCTACCTCCAGCTCGTCGGCGCCTACAACCGGCGCGCGCTCGCGGCGACGCCCGAGGCGCGGCCCGCGCCGCCGAAGCGGCCGCTCGAGCCGTTCTTCCTCAAGCGGGCGGACCGCTACCTGACCGAGCGGCTCGACGCGCCGTTCACGATCGCCGACCTGGCGCGCCATTGCGGCGTCAGCCTGCGAACCCTCGAGAAGGCGATGGTCGACAACCGCGGCGTGACCCCGGTCGCGTACGTGCGCAACGCCCGGCTCGACCAGGCGCGGCTCGCGCTCGAGGCCGGCGGCGATGCGGTCGCCGACGTCGCGCATCGCCTGGGCTTTCGCAGCGCGACGACGTTCGCGCTGGCGTTCCGCAAGCGCTTCGGCGTGGCGCCGAGCCGGGCGCGGCGCGCGTCGCTCAGGCCGCGCTGAGTTTCCACGCGAGCTTCAGGAACAGGTCACCGCGGTTGGCGGCGAGCATCTCGCCGAACGCCGAGGAGAATCCCCGCGTCTTCCAGGCGAGCATCGATGCGTACGCCGCCTCGTCCGCGCACAGCTCGCGGATGCGCTGCGCGAGCGCGGCCGGACCCTCGAAGTCGGCGACGTTCAGGTACGAGCCCGGCGCGGGCGCGAAATCGGCGACGTTGGGCGCCCCGAGCACGACGGGCACGGACCCTGCGATCAGCGCGTCGTAGAACTTCTCGGTCACGTAGTCGGGCGCGATCGAGTTCTCGAACGCGAGCGTGAAGCGGTAGCGCGCGATCGTCAGGAGCTTGGTCCTGCGGCCGTCGTCGAGCCCCGGGATCGTGCGGTTGTTGAGCCTGCGGCCGTAGGAATCGACCGCGACGTGGCGCATCAGCTCGCGGACGTAGTCGTCGCGACCGCTGTGATCGCGCGGATTGGACGTGATGTACACGACCGGCGCCGCCTCGGTCTTCGGCAGCGGCGGCGCGAACATCTGCTCGGGGCGCGGCAGGTACGGCGCCCAGACGTCGGCGCGTCGCCGGTGCGTCATCGTGAGGTCGAACTGCGCCATGAACGCCGCGTCGTCCATCATCGGGCAATTGACCTCGCTCTCGTGCGACCACGCGACCCAACGCTGCCCGGGGCGCCGGCCGTTCGGGAGCGTCGCGAGATCGAGCGTCGGCAGGTGGAACACGATCGCGTCGGCGTCCACCGCGGCGCTTCGGTCGAAGGCAAGCTCCCAGCCGAGCGCGGAGAGCGCAGGTGAGGCGAACGCGACCTTCCAATCGTCGTTCCAGAGCAGGATCAGTCCCACGTACGGGCAGGGTTCGAGTCGACGTGACCCCATCGTAGCAGCGCGTAGGCGATAATCGCCGCGAGGTCCCATGCTCGATTGGCGTGCCCAACGGATCGTCGTCACCGGCGGCGCCGGTTTCCTCGGCAGCCATGTCGTCGACGCACTGCGTCGCGCCGGCGGCACGTCGATCGTCGTCCCGCGCAGCGCCGAGAGCGATCTCCGCGACCGCGCATCGATCCGCGCGGTATTCGACGCGACACGGCCCACGGTCGTGTTCCATCTCGCCGCGACCGTCGGCGGCATCGGCGCGAACCGCGCGGAGCCCGGGCGCTTCTTCTACGACAACGCGGTGATGGGCATCGAGATCGTCGAGGCCGCGCGACGGCACGGCGTCGCGAAGCTCGTCATGGTCGGCACCGCATGCTCGTATCCGCGCGACGCGGGCGTGCCGGTCCGCGAGGAAGCGCTGTGGGACGGCTATCCCGAGCCGACGAACGCGCCGTACGGCATCGCCAAGCGCGCGCTCGTCGTGCAGTGCCAGGCGTATCGCCGGCAGTACGGCCTCGACGCGATCGTCGTCGTCCCGACCAACCTGTACGGGCCGCGCGACCACTTCGACCTCGAGGCCGGTCACGTGATTCCCGCGCTGATCCGCAAGTGCATCGAGGCGCGCGAAAGCGGCGCGCCCGAGATCCGCTGCTGGGGCAGCGGGACGCCGAGCCGCGACTTTCTCTACGTCGAGGACGCGGCGGAAGGTCTCGTGCTGGCGGCCGAGCGCTACGACGCCCCCGAGCCTGTCAACCTCGGCACCGGCCGCGAGACGACGATCCGCGATCTCGCGGCGACGATCGCGCGGCTGACGCGCTACGACGGCGCGCTGGCGTGGGACACGACGTATCCGGACGGCCAGCCGCGCCGCGCACTCGACGGAACGCGCGCCGAGCGCGCGTTCGGATTCCGCGCGCGCACGCCGTTCGAGGAAGGCCTGCGCCGAACCGTCGACTGGTACGAGCGACGTAACACGCTGTAACTTTCATCAGCGGCGTGCCGGGCGTAACGTGCATGCTGCCTGAATGCCGCGTGCCCGATCCGGAAAGGAGCCGCCATGCGCATCCCGTCCGTGCGTTGCCTGTGCATCGCCGCCGTCGCCGTGCTCGCACCGACGCCTGCGCTCGCGCAATCCGCCGACAAGCCCGCGCTCAGCGTGGGCGACGCCTGGACTTACCAGCAGACGACCGACAAGGGCGCCGAGACGACCTGGTTGCGGAAGGTCGTCGGCGTCGGCGCCGGCGGCGCCGAGATGCAGATCGGCGATCGCACGTTCAAGGTCGACCCGTCGCTCAACATCGTCGACGCGAAGGGCGCGGAGTGGAGCCGCCAGCAGTACAAGTTCCCGATGCAGGTCGGCACCGAATGGACCTTCGTCAACAAGGTGCAGATCCAGCCCGGCGAGGTCGACCAGCGCAACGCCTACAAGGTGGTGGCGTACGAGCCGCTGACGGTGCCCGCGGGCACGTTCGACTGCTACCGCGTCGAAGGGAAGCTCGACATCTCGTACAAGACGTCGTTCACCCGCCAGACGAAGGAGACCTACTGGTACTGCCCGAAGGTCGCGTCGTTCGCGAAGATGATCCGTGAGACGACGGTGATCGCGCGCGACACGCCGTCGTCGCGCGAGAAGGCCGAGATCGTGCTTGTCAAATACCAGGGCAAGGGCTAGCGCGCTACACGCACCGCCCGCCGTCGACCTCGAGGCAGGCGCCGGTTACGAACGACGCCTCGTCGGAGCAGAAAAACACCGCGGCCGTCGCGATGTCCGACGGCTGCGAGAGCCGGCCGAGCGGGATCGAGGCGACGAACTTCGCGCGCATCTCGGGCGTGTCCTCGCCCATGAACTGCGCGAGCATGGCGGTCTCGCCGGCGACCGGGTTGATCACGTTGACGCGGATGTTGTCCTTCGCGAGCTCGGCGGCCATCGACCGCGACGTCACGATCGCCGCACCCTTGCTGCCGTTGTACCAGGTGAGGCCGGGGCGCGGCCGCACGCCAGCCGTCGACGCGATCGTGACGAACACGCCGTCGCGCTTGCGACGGAAGTGCGGAACGGCGTGCTTCGCCGTCAGGTAGAGGCTCTTCACGTTGACGCGGTAGATCCGGTCGAACTCGTCTTCGCTCACGTCGAGCATCGGCTGGTTGCGGTGCGTCGTGCCGGCGTTGTTGACGACGGCGTGAAAGTCGCCGTACGCCGCGAGCGCGGTCGCGACCATGTGCGAGACGTCGGCGTCCTTCGAAACGTCGCCCGCGACCGCGTGCGCCGCACCGCCGGCCGCGACGATCTCGCGCGCGACACGCGCCGCCGCATCGCCGTTCAGGTCGTTGACGACGACCTTCGCGCCTTCGCGCGCGAAGCGCTTCGCGATGCCCTCGCCGAAGCCTGAGCCCGCGCCGGTCACGATCGCGATCTTGTCCTTGAGCCTCATCTCCGCCTCACTCATCCATTCGCCGCCAGCCTGCCGCGCCGCGCGAGGTCGTCCGCGGTCCACTTGCGCGCGACGATCTCGATCGCCGACTCGGCGACCGGCGTCAGCGTCTGGTCGAAGCGCGGGATCCCGTCGAAGCGGTAGGTCGCGTCGAGCAGCTCGACCTTGATCGTCTGCACGCGGTCGGACACGCCGTTCAGGAGATCCGTCACGTTGACCGACCGCGTCGACCAGCTCGCGAGCTTGGCGATCGTGAAGGTCCACTTGTGGTCGCTGTTGAACGTCGACGGGAACACGCCCTGCTCGTAGAGGTCCTCGTCGGGGACGATCACGACCAGGTGCCCGCCGGGCTTCAGCACGCGGATCCAGTGATCGAGCGCGATGCGCGGCTCGACCATGTGCTCGAGACAGTGGCTCGAGTGCAGGAAGTCGAGGCTCTCGTCGGCGACGCCCTCGAGCGTCTGCGCGTCGCCGTCGGCCACGTCCCACGCGCGGCAGCTTCGCATGCGCGGGAACATCTCGCGATAGTTGCCGAGCGGATCGCCGCCCGCGCCGACGTCGATGCCGTCGCCGACGAACCAGCGCGTGGCGAAACGCGCGTCGTGCAGACGACGCGCGACGGCCTTGCTGCATTCGTACACGTGGACCCCTTCGTCAGCCGTGCTGGAGCACGACGGTCTTGAGCGCGGTGAAGCCCTTCAGCGCCTCGAGGCCCTTCTCGCGGCCGTGGCCCGAGTGGCCGAAGCCGCCGAACGGGAGCTCGACGCCTCCGCCTGCGCCGTAGCTATTGACGAACACCTGGCCCGCGCGGATCGCGCGCGCCATCCGCAGCTGCCGCGCGCCGTCGCGCGTCCACACGCCGGCGACGAGCCCGAACTCGGTCCCGTTGGCGAGCTTCACCGCATGCGCCTCGTCGTCGAACGGCATCGCTGCGAGCACCGGCCCGAACACTTCCTCGCGCGCGAGACGCGAAGCGGCAGGCACGTCGCGTACGAGCGTCGGCGGCACGTAATAGCCCGACGACGGCGCATTCGGCGCGATCGCGCCCTGCCCCGCGACCGGCAGCTTGTCGCGCGTCGCGTCGGCGAGGAAGCCGCGCACGCGCTCGAGCTGCGTCGCGCGGATCAGCGGGCCGCAGTCGAGGTCGTCGAGCGCCGGCCCGGCCGTCAGCGCGCGGAACGCCGTCGCGAGACGCTCGACCAGCTCGTCGTAGCGCGAACGCTCGACCAGCAGCCGGCTGCCCGCCGAGCACGTCTGCCCGGCGTTCTGCACGATCGCGTTGACGATCACCGGGATCGCCGCGTCGAGATCGGCGTCGGCGAACACGACCTGCGGGCCCTTGCCGCCGAGCTCGAGCGTCACTGGGCAATGGCGCTTCGCTGCTTCCTGCGCGACCAGCGCGCCGGTCGCCGGCGAGCCGGTGAACGACAGGTGGTCCACGCCCGCATGCTGCGCGAGCGCGAAACCCGCCTCGCGGCCGAGGCCTGTGACGACGTTGAGCGTGCCGTCGGGGAAGCCCGCGTCGGTCGTGAGCTCGGCGATGCGCAGGAGCGACAGGCACGCGTCCTCGGCCGGCTTGACGACGCACGCGTTGCCCGCCGCGAGCGCGCCGCCCACGCTGCGCCCGAAGATCTGCATCGGGTAGTTCCAGGGAATGATGTGGCCGGTGAC
>DATBSV010000064.1:0-4929 GCA_036559685.1 Casimicrobiaceae bacterium | reverse complement strand
CCCGGTTCCGCGCGCGGGCGGATGGGCGGTGTGGTCCGGCTTCTTCGCCGTCGCGCCGTGGTTGCCCCCGCCGCCCGGGTTCGCGGGACCCGCCTACGCGACGCTGCTCGTCGCGATCGTCGCGTTGTTCGCCGTGTCGCTCGTCGACGACTATCGCGGCGTGCCGGTGACGTGGCGCATGGCCGTGCAGGTTGCATGCGCGCTCGCGGTCGCGGTCGTACTCGTGCCAGTGGTGCCGACCGACGTCTTGCGCATCGGCGTCATCGCGTTCGTGCTCGTCGCCGCCACCAACTTCTACAACTTCATGGACGGCAGCGACGGCCTCGCCGGTGCGATGGCCGTGATCGGATTCACCGCGCTAGCGTTCGGTGCGGCGCTCGATCGCACCGCATCGTTCATCGCGCTGCTGGTGGTTGCTGCGGCGGCGTTGCCCTTCCTCGTCCGCAACATGCCGCCGGCTCGCGTGTTCCTCGGCGACGCGGGCGCGGTGCCGCTCGGCTTCTTCGCCGCGGCCGCCGGCATCGCGGGAACGCTCGCCGGAACCTGGCCGGCCTGGTTCCCCGTCCTCGTGTTCCTGCCGTTCGAGGCCGACGCCGTCGTGACGCTGGCGCGCCGGCTCTGGCGCCGCGAGCGCGTCTGGGAGGCGCACCGGTCGCACTACTATCAGCGGCTCGTGCGCCTGGGGGCCGGTCACGGGGGAACGTTGGCTATCTACGCCGCTCTGATGCTCGGGTGCGGGGCGACCGCGGTCGCTTGCCTCGCGTTCGCGCCCGGGGCCGGGCCGTCGGCCCTGTGGGGCTGGACCGCCGGGATCGCTCTCCTGTTCGCGGGCATCGATTACCATTGGCGGGAACGTGCGTGAGAATGTCTTGAAGAAAATCAACGGTCGCGCCGCGCTCGCCTTCGTACACGACGTGTGCGCCGCGGGCATCGCCTGGACGCTCCTCCACGGCGTCCGATTCAATTTCGAGATCCCCGAGCCCCAGCTCGCGGACGTCGCGTGGTCGCTCGCGTGGATCCTGCCGCTCCAGGCCGCGATCTTCCTGGGCTTCGGCCTCTACCGCGGGCTGTGGCGCTTCGCGTCGCTCCTCGACCTGCAGCGCATCGTGCTGTCCGCGGGTCTCGGGGCGATCCTGATCCCGCTCGTGATCGTGATGCTGCAGCTGCAGGCGTCGGTGCCGCGCAGCGTGCTGATCCTGTATCCGCTCGTGCTGATCTTCCTGATGGCGGGCAACCGTTTCGCCTATCGGATCTGGAAGGAGCATCGCCTCTACAGCCCGCTCGCGGCGCTGGGCGAGCCGGTGCTCGTCGTCGGCGCGGGCGAGGCCGGCGCGCGGCTCACCAAGGACCTCGCGCGAAGCCGCCAGTGGCGCGTCGTCGGCCTGCTCGACGACGACCTTCGCAAGCATCGCGGGCACATCCGCAACGTGCCGGTGCTCGGGCCGATCAGCGAGCTCGCGACGTGGGCGAAGCGCTACGGCGTGCGCAAGGTGATCATCGCGCTACCGTCCGCGCACCACGCGGTGCGTCGCCGCGCGGCCGAGCGATGCGCCGAGAACGGCCTCGAGGCGCTGACCGTCCCGAGCTACGAGGAGCTCATCAGCGGCAGCCATACGCTGACGACGATCCGCAACATCGAGCTCGACGACCTCCTCGGCCGCGACCCGGTCGTGCTCGACATGGCGGGCCTGGCCGAGTGGCTCGGCAACCGCGTCGTCATGGTCACCGGCGCCGGCGGCTCGATCGGCGCCGAGCTCTGCCGCCAGATCGCGAAGTTCCGCCCGGCGCGGCTCGTGCTGTTCGACATCTCGGAGGCGGCGCTCTACGAGATCCGCACCGCGCTCGCCGACGAGTTCACGCAGCTCACGATGTCGAGCGTCGTCGGCGACGTCAAGCACGCGGTGCTGGTCGAGGACGTGCTCGCGCGCGAGAAGCCCGACGTTGTCTTCCATGCGGCCGCGTACAAGCACGTGCCGCTGATGGAGGAGACCAACGCGTGGCAGGCGGTGCGCAACAACGCTCACGGCACCTGGGTGATCGCGCGCGCCGCGGTCGCGGCGAAGGTCGAGAAGTTCGTGCTCGTGTCGACCGACAAGGCGGTCAACCCGACCTCGGTGATGGGCGCGAGCAAGCGGCTCGCGGAAATCGTGTGCGAGACGCTGCAGGGCGACGGCACCGCGTTCATCGTCGTGCGGTTCGGCAACGTGTTCGGCAGCGCGGGCAGCGTCATCCCGCGCTTCCGCGAGCAGATTGCGCGCGGCGGGCCGGTGACGGTCACCCACCCGGACATCACGCGCTTCTTCATGTCGCTGTCCGAGGCGACCCAGCTCCTGCTGCAGGCAGGCCTCATGGGCAGGAGCGGCGAGATCCTCGTGCTCGACATGGGCGACCCGGTGCGCATCCTCGACCTCGCCCGCGACATGATCCGGCTTTCGGGCGCCGATCCGGACCGCATCCCGATCGTGTTCACCGGCCTCCGCCCGGGCGAGAAGCTCTTCGAGGAGCCGCTTGCGTCCGAGGAGGAGGCGACGCGACCGACGCCGCACCCGAAGCTCCACATCGCGAACGTGCGCCAGTCGAACCGCGACGCGGTCGGCCAGATGAACGCGCTGTGCGTGCGCGACCGCGCAGCCCAGGATGCCGAAGTGCGCGCCAGGCTGCAGTCCTGGATTCCCGAGTACGCGCCGCCGGCCGGCGCGCCGGTCAAGCCGCTGGCCGCGCCGGTGCCCGCCGACGAGGCGCGCGCGCCGACCCCGCTCAGCGCAGCGCGCCGCCGCTAGACCCTAGTCCCGGGCACCGCGTAGTCGCCGCTCCCCGAACGCGACGAGCAGCGCGATCGTCGCCCACAGGAAGCGCGCGTTGGTGCGCACGAAGAAGTCGTCGGTCAGGTTCTTGACGACGAGGCCGGCGAGGATCGCGAGGCCGACGAGGCCGACCAGCGCGAGCGTGTCGTCGCGCGAGCGCGCGTAGCCGGCGAACCGCCACGCCGCGAGGCCCAGCACCGCGACGAACAGCGCCAGCCCGACCACGCCGGTCTGCAGCCACACGCTCGCGAAGACGTTGTGCGCGTGCGTGAGCGTCGGGTCGTCGAGCGTTCGCGCGAGCTCGGGACCGAGGATTTCCTTGCCGTAGCCGTGTCCGACCCACGGATGCTCCGCGATCCGGTCGCGCACGAGCGGCCAGATCGCGAGCCGCGGGTCCTCGGCGACCGAGCGCTCGATCGACACGGGCGGGGCCAGCGACGATTCGGCCTTGCGCGTCGCGACGTCGAAGAACGCGACCCCGATCGCGATCGCCAGCGCGACGAACGCGAACGTGCGCGCGCCGCCCTGCTCGCGCCACGGCCGCGGCCAGCGCAGCGCGCTGCCGGCGCCGATCACGGCGAGCGACGCAAACAGCGCCGGCCAGACCATGCGGTTCTCGGTCGCGTAGGCGCTCGCCAGCAGCAGCACGACCAGGGCGACGGCGGCGAGCGTAGCGGTGACGCTTGCGCCGAAGCCGGTGCGCTCGGGCGCGCGCAGCAGGAGGATGAGTGGCGCGACGATGACGAGGTGCGTCGACCACGTGCCCACGCCATGGTGCATCAGCTTGTCGTTCCACGGCGTCGTCGCCAGCGCGAGCCCGAGCGAGGCGAGCGCGAGCACCGCGAACGCCGCGAGGATCGTGACGACGTAGCGCCGGAGCACGGCGTTCTCGCGCATCGACAGGAGGATCGCGCCGGCCGCGACGCCGAGCTCGACGACGTCGGTCTTGAGCTCGCCGGCCGAGTAGGCGGGCGCGCGCGACCACGCGAGCGACAGCGCCGACCACGCGGCCCATGCCGCGAACGCGACCGCGAGCGCGCGGGCCGGCGGCGACAGCGCGGCATCGGTGCGGGCATCGCGGCGGAGGACGAGCGCGAGGGCCAGCACGGCGATGACGCCGAACACGAACGAGCGCAGTGCGAGCGCGAGGTTGGTCTGCAGCAGCACGAGGTAGACGGCGCACGCGACCGCGAGCCCGTCGCGCAACCGGTCGGTCGTCGTCATGGCTGCGTGCCCGAGGCCGGGGTCGATGACGAAAGGTCGGCACCGAGCGCGACGTCGAGCGCCGCGAGCACGTCGTCCGGCGCGATCGTGCGCACGTCGTCGCCGGCGCCGACCAGCGGCACGTGCACGAGGTGCGGGTTGGGCGACGACGCGCGCGACTTGAGCAGTCCCTGGCGCGGGTCCGACCAGAGCGACACGACGGTGATCGGGTACGAGGCGTCGAGGAAATAGACCGAGTTCAGCACGCCCCCGTCGGGTGCCACGAGCGCCGCGCAGCGCGTGCGCACCAGCGCGAGCATCTCGAGAAAGCGCGTACGGCCCCGCAGGTCGACGACGTTCGGCGCGTCGAACGACCCGGCGCGCGAATGGCCGAGCAGCACGAAACGCACGTGGCGGCGCGCGGCCATCGCGTCGAACAGCGCGCGCCACGCGTCGTCGGGCCAGTCCTTGACGTAGCGGTAGTGGCGCGCGGTCTCGGTCGACGCGTGCACGGCGATCCACGGGCGGTCGTCGTCGCGATGCGCGAACGGCGCGGCGAGCGCGTCGAGCTCGGCCGACCAGCGGAAACGCGGCGGCGCGGGATCGCGCGCGACGGCGAGCCAGCGCGTCGGATCCGGCGCGTCGATCGCGAGCGCACCGACGCGCGGATCGGCCGCGAGGCGCGCGCACGCGGTGGCCGCGCCGATCGGCTCGCCGCGCTCGAGGCCCGGCACGACGTGGATCGCGCTGGCGTCGGTCAGCCGGAACGGCTCGGCGAGGTCGGCGCGCGTCACGACCTCGATCGCGGCGCCGGCTAGCCTCGCCTTCGCCCGCGCGAACATCGGCACCAGGCCCAGTGCGATGTCCCCCAGGCCCCGGTTCCAGTAGAAGACGACGCGGTCGCGTTTCGCGCGCGCGGCCG
>DATBSV010000063.1:0-11679 GCA_036559685.1 Casimicrobiaceae bacterium | reverse complement strand
CGCGTTCTCGGTGTCGGCACCCGACACCGCGCGTTTCGTCCAGATGTTCTTCGCGTGGATCGGCAGCGGCTTCAATCTCTCGCTGCCGCCCAAGGCCGACCTCATCGTTCCGTTCGTGAAGTCGATCTCGTATCCGCTCGGCGTCTGGGGCTTCATCGCGCTCACGTACTGCGTGATCGTGGGAACGAGCAACGCCGTCAACCTGACCGACGGCCTCGACGGCCTCGCCATCATGCCGACGGTGATGATAGGCGCGGCGCTCGGCATCTTCGCCTACGTCAGCGGCAACGCGATCTTCGCGCGGTACCTGCAGTTTCCGTACATCCCCGGGGCGGGGGAGCTCGCCGTGATCTGCGGCGCCATGGCCGGCGCCGGCCTGGGCTTCCTGTGGTTCAACGCCTATCCCGCGGAAGTGTTCATGGGCGACGTCGGTGCGCTGGCACTGGGCGCGGCGCTCGGCACGATCGCGGTGATCGTGCGCCAGGAGATCGTGCTCTTCATCATGGGCGGCGTGTTCGTGGTCGAGACGCTGTCGGTGATGATCCAGGTCGCGTCGTTCAAGCTGACTGGCAAGCGGGTTTTCCGAATGGCGCCTATCCATCACCACTACGAGCTCAAAGGCTGGAAGGAGAACCAGGTCGTCGTGCGGTTCTGGATCATCACCATGCTGCTCGTCCTGTTCGGCCTTTCGACGCTCAAGCTGCGATGAGCACGGACTACAAGGGAAGGCGTGCGGTCGTGCTGGGCCTCGGGCTCACCGGCTACACGCTTGCGCGCTGGCTCGCGCGGCACGGGGCCGATGTGCGCGTCGCCGACACGCGGCCCCACCCGCCGAACGAGGATCGGCTGGCGCGCGAGCATCCGGAGATCCCGATCGAGTCGGGGCCGTTCACCGCGTCGACGCTGGCCGGCGCCGACCTGATCGCCATCAGCCCGGGTGTTCCGAAGGACCAGCCGGCGATCGCCGACGCGGTGGCGGCGGGCGCCGACCTCGCCGGCGACGTCGAGCTGTTCGCGCGCGCGCTGCCGCCCGCGCAGAAGGTGCTCGCGATCACCGGCACCAACGGCAAGACGACGACGACCGCGCTCAGCGGCGAGCTCGCGCGCGCCGCGGGGCTCGCGGCGAAGGTCGCCGGCAACATCGGCGAGGCGGTCCTCGACGCGTTGTCGATGATCGAGGCGGGCGCGCCGTGGCCCGACGTGTTCGTGCTCGAGCTGTCGAGCTACCAGCTCGAGACGACGTCGAGCCTCAAGCCCACCGCGGCGACCGTGCTCAACGTGTCGGCGAACCACATGGACCGCTACGCCGGCATCGCCGACTACGCGGCCGCGAAGGCCCGCATCTTCAACGGCGCGAGGGTGCAGGTGCTCAATCGCGACGACGCGATCGTGCGCCTGATGCGCCGGCCGGGCGAGACGCTGCAGACGTTCGGCGCGTCGGTGCCGCTGTCCGAGGAGGAGTGGGGACTCGTGATGCGTCCCGACGGCGAGTGGCTCGCGCGCGGCGGCGAGCTGCTCGTGCCCGCCGCGTCGCTCGCGCTGGTCGGCCGCCACAACGCGCTCAACGCGCTCGCCGCGCTCGCGCTGGTCTCCCAGGTCGCGCGCATTCGCCAGCCCGCGCTCGATGCGCTGCGCGCGTTCCGCGGCCTGCCGCACCGGATGGAGCGCGTCGGCGAGGCGAACGGCGTGCTGTTCGTCAACGATTCGAAGGCGACGACGGTCGCCGCGACGTCGGTCGCGCTCGACGGCATGGATCGGCCGGTGGTGCTGATCGCCGGTGGCGACGGCAAGGGCCAGAGCTTCGCGCCGATGCGCGACGTCGTCGACCGCACGTGCCGCGCCGTACTCCTGATCGGGCGCGACGCGCCCGACGTCGCGCGCGGGCTCGCCGGCGCGAAGGTCCCGGTCGAGACGGTCGGCACACTCGATGCCGCGGTCGCGCGCGCGCTGGCGATCGCGCAAGGCGGCGACGTCGTGCTGATGTCGCCGGCGTGCGCGAGCCTCGACCAGTTCGACAACTACGAGGCGCGCGGCGAGCGGTTCCGCGCGCTGGTGCGCGATCGCGCGGGGAAGGCGCTCGATGCGTAAAGGGGCAGGCGAGACCGCGATTGCGCGCCCGCTGGGCCGCCCCGAGGGCGCGCGCGCCCCCCGGGGGGAGGCTCGCGGAGCGAGCTCCGGGGGGATCACATTCTCGGTCGAGCGCCTGTTCGGCATCGCCGGGGCGCGCGCGCCGTCGCGCGCGATGCTCGCGTACGACGCGTCGCTCGCGTGGGCGACGCTGCTGCTCCTCACGATCGGGCTCGTGATGGTCTACTCGGCGTCGATCGCGATGGCCGAGTCGAGCGCGCAGACCGGGCACCGCTCCTGGTACTACCTCGCGCGCCATGGCGCGTTCGTGGCGATCGGCCTCGCGGCGGCGCTGTGCGCTTTCCAGGTACCGGTCAAGGCGTGGCAGACGCTCGCGCCATGGCTGTTCGTCGCCGGCATCGCGCTTCTGATCCTCGTGCTGATCCCGGGCATCGGGCGCAACGTCAACGGCTCGCGGCGCTGGCTGTCGCTCTACGTCGTCAACGTCCAGCCGTCCGAATTCATGAAGCTCGCCGTCGTGCTGTACGCGGCGAGCTACGCGGTGCGCAAAGCCGCTTTTCTCCATGCCCGCCAGCCGCTGCGCCAGACGATCCTGCGCGGCTTCGCGCCGCTGTTCGCCACGATGGTCGCGATCGGGGGCCTCTTGCTGCTCGAGCCCGATTTCGGCGCGTTCGTCGTGATCGTCGCGATCGGCTTCGCGATCCTGTTCCTGGGCGGGCTCGACTGGCGCCTGTTCGTCGGCCTGTCCGCGCTGCTGCCGATCGCGCTCGGTGCGATCCTCGTCGCGGCGCCGTACCGGCTGCAGCGCCTGACCGCGTTCCTCGACCCGTGGTCGGATCCGCTCGGCAAGGGCTACCAGCTCTCGCACTCGCTGATCGCGTTCGGGCGTGGCGAGCTCGCGGGCGTGGGCCTCGGCGCGAGCGTCGAGAAGCTGCTCTACCTGCCCGAGGCGCACACCGACTTCCTGCTCGCGGTGATCGCCGAGGAGCTCGGGTTCGCCGGCGTCGCCGTCGTGCTTGCGCTGTTCGCGTGGGTCCTCTACCGCGCGTGGGCGATCGGCCGCCAGGCGGTGCGCCTCGAGCGGCCGTTCGCGGCGCTGTGCGCACAGGGCATCGGCGTGTGGATCGGCGTGCAGGCGTTCATCAACATCGGCGTGAACATGGGCGTGCTGCCCACGAAGGGCCTGACGCTGCCGCTGCTCTCGTTCGGCGGCTCGGGCATCGTCGCCAACTGCATCGCGATCGCGATGCTGCTGCGCATCGATTACGAGAACCGCCGGGTGCTTTCCGGCTACGTGGCGTGACGACGGTGATGATCACTACCGGCGGAACAGGTGGCCATGTGTTTCCGGGGCTGGCGGTGGCCGACAAGCTCGCTGCACGCGGCGCCGACGTGTTCTGGCTCGGCACGCGCGAGGGCATGGAGGCGACCCTGGTGCCGAAGCACGGCATCGCCTTCGAGTCGGTGTCGTTCCGCGGCGTGCGCGGCAAGGGCGTGAGGACGCTCGTGCTCGGGCCATTCGCGCTGGTCGCCGCGTCGCTCGAGGCGCGCGCGGTCATCAAGCGGCGCGATCCGGGCGTCGTGCTCGGGCTCGGCGGCTTCGCGTCTTTCCCGGGCGCGCTTATGGCGGTCGCGACCGGGCGGCCGCTTGTCGTCCACGACGCGAACGCCGTCGCCGGTCTTGCGAACCGTGTGCTCGCGCACGGCGCCGACCGCATCCTGCTGGGCTTCCCGGAGGCGATGCGCGGCAAGCACGCGAAGCTCGTCGAGTGGACCGGCAATCCGCTGCGCGCCGAGATGACGCGTGTCGCGCCGCCGCAACACCGTTTCGCGGATCGCCGCGGCCCGCTGCGCCTGCTCGTCGTCGGCGGAAGCCTCGGCGCGCAGGGCCTCAACGAGCGCGTGCCGGCGGCGGTCGCGCGGCTGTCACCGGTCCAGCGCCCGCACGTTCTCCATCAGGCCGGCGCGAAGCACATCGATGCGCTGAAGGCTGCGTACCGCGATGCGGGCGTCGAGGCCGAGTGCGTCGCGTTCATCGACGACATGGCGGAGCGCTACGCGTGGGCCGACTTCGCGATCGCGCGCGGCGGCGCGATCACCGTGTCGGAGCTCGCGGCGGTGGGGCTGGGCGCGCTCATCGTGCCTCTGCCCGGTGCGATCGCCGACGAGCAGACCGCGAACGCCGACCTGCTCGTGAACGCCAAGGCGGCGTTCCGCCTCCCGCAGGACGAGCTCACGGTCGACGCGCTCGCGGCGCTCCTCGGGCGCATCGACCGGCCGATGGCGCTCGACCTGGCGATCGCGGCGCGCAGCGTCGGCAAGATCGATGCGGCCGAGCGCGTCGCCGACGTCTGCCTCGGGCTCGCGGAGTCGCGGCGATGAAGGGCCGGGTGCGCCGCATCCACTTCGTCGGCATCGGCGGCGCCGGCATGAGCGGCATCGCCGAGGTGCTGGTGACGCAGGGCTACGAGGTGTCGGGCTCCGACCTGCACCAGAGCGCGGTGACGCGGCGGCTCGCGGGCCTCGGCATCCGCACGATGATCGGCCACGACGCGTCGAACGTCGCGCAGGCCGACGTCGTCGTCGCGTCGACGGCCGTCGCCGACGACAACCCCGAGGTCGCGGCCGCACGCGAGCAGCAGATCCCGGTCGTGCCGCGCGCGCTGATGCTCGCCGAGCTCATGCGCTTCAAGCAGGGCATCGCGATCGCGGGCACGCACGGCAAGACGACGACGACGAGCCTCGTCGCGTCGGTGCTCGCCGAAGGCGGGCTCGACCCGACGTTCGTGATCGGCGGGCGCCTGCTGGCGGCCGGCGCGAACGCGAGGCTCGGCAGCGGCGACTACCTCGTCGCCGAGGCCGACGAATCGGACGCGTCGTTCCTGCACCTCACGCCGACGATCGCGGTCGTGACCAACGTCGACCAGGACCACATGGAGACCTACGGGCACGACGCGGCGCGCCTCAAGCGCGCGTTCGTCGACTTCCTGCAGCGGCTCCCGTTCTGGGGCGTGGCCGTCGCGTGCGTCGACGACGACAACGTCCGCGAGATCCTGCCTTCGGTGTCGAAGGCGATCGTCACCTACGGGCTCGCGCCCGACGCGAAGCTCCGCGCGTTCTCGGTCGCGCACGCGGGCGGGCGCATGCGCTTCGTCGCGACGTCGGACAAGCACGCGGACCTGGCGGTCGACCTCGCGCTGCCGGGCGTTCACAACGTGCGCAACGCGCTCGCGGCGATCGCGGTCGGTCGCGAGGTCGGCGTGCGCGACGCGGCGATCGCGCGGGCGCTCGCCGAGTTCAAGGGCGTAGGCCGGCGCTTCCAGCGCTTCGGGTCGATCGCGCTGTCCGGCGGGGGTCACGCCGAGCTGATCGACGACTACGGCCACCATCCGGTCGAGATCGCGGCCGTGCTCGACGCGGCCCGCGGCAGCTTTCCCGACCGGCGCCTCGTGCTCGCGTTCCAGCCGCACCGCTACACGCGCACGCGCGACCTGTTCGAGGACTTCGCGCGCGTGCTCTCGGGCGTCGACGCGCTCGTGCTGACCGACGTGTACCCGGCCGGCGAGGCGCCGATCGTCGCGGCCGACGGCCGGGCGCTCGCGCGCGCGATCCGCGTCGTCGGCAAGGTGGAGCCGGTGTTCGTCGAGAACGTCGACGACGTCGCCGAGGCCGTGCGCGCGCTGGTGCGCGACGGCGACGTCGTGCTGACGATGGGGGCCGGCTCGATCGGCCAGGTGGCGCCGCAGATCGCGGCGGGGCACGCATGATGAGCGCCGCCGGGCCGTCCCAAGGCGCTCGCCCCCTTCGTCCAAAGGGGGGGCGCGATGCCGCGTCAGCGGCAAGCCTGGGGGTGAGTGCTCCCGCCGAGCCCGTCCATTTCACGGCACTGCGCGGCATCCTCGAGCGCGACGCGTCGCTCGCGCGCTATACGAGCTGGCGCGCCGGCGGCCGTGCCGACCTCCTGTACCGGCCCGCGGGACGCGACGACCTCGCCGCGTTCGTGCGCCAGCTTCCGGCGTCGACGCCGTTGTTCGTGCTGGGGCTCGGCAGCAACACGCTCGTGCGCGACGGCGGCGTGCGCGGCGCGGTCGTCGTGCTGCACGATCCGGGCGCGGCGCTCGCCGTCGCCGACGGGCTCATCTACGCGGAGGCGGGCGTCGCGAGCCCGAAGGTCGCGCGGTTCGCCGCGAAGCTGGGCTGCGCGGACGCCGAGTTCCTCGCGGGCATCCCGGGAACGCTCGGCGGCGCGCTCGCGATGAACGCGGGTTGCTACGGCGGCGAGACCTGGACCCACGTCGCGCGCGTCGAGGTGCTCGGCCGCGACGGCCGCTTCGACGTGCGCACGCCGGCGGACTATGCGATCGGCTACCGCAGCGTACGGCGCGCCGACGGCGGGCCGCCCGACGGCATCTTCACGGCGGCGTGGCTGAGCTTCGCGCCGGGCGACGCCGACCGCGCGCGGACGCACATCAAGGAGCTCCTCGCGAAGCGCATCGCGACGCAGCCGCTGTCGCTGCCCAACGCGGGCAGCGTCTTCCGCAATCCGCCGGGCGACCACGCGGCGCGGCTGATCGAGGCCGCGGGGCTCAAGGGCCATGCGATCGGCGGCGCACGCGTCTCGGAGAAGCACGCGAATTTCATCGTCAACCCGGAAGGCGCGGCGCGCGCGGCCGACATCGAGGCGCTCATCGCGCTCGCGCGCGACACGGTGCGCGCGCGCTTCGGCGTGACGCTGGAGCCCGAGGTTCGTGTCGTCGGGGAGGCCGCGTGATGGCGCCGCGCGACTTCGGCAAGGTCGCCGTGCTGCTCGGCGGGCCCTCGGCGGAGCGTGAGGTCTCGCTGATGTCCGGCAACGGCGTGCTCGGCGCACTGCGCGAGAAGGGCATCGACGCGCACCCGTTCGACCCGCTCGAGCGCAACCTGTGGGAACTGAAGCGCGACGGCTACGCGTGCGCGTTCATCGCGCTCCACGGCCGGTTCGGCGAGGACGGCACCGTTCAGGGCGCGCTCGAGACGCTCGGTATCCCGTACACGGGCAGCGGCGTCATGGCGTCCGCGCTCGCGATGGACAAGTGGCGCGCCAAGATGGTCTGGATCGCGTCGGGCATCCCGACGCCGCGCTATCGCGTCGTCGACGCGTCGACCGACGCGATGAAGCTCGTCGCGGAGCTCGGCCTGCCGCTGATCGTCAAGCCCGCGCGCGAAGGCTCGACGATCGGCATCACCAAGGTCTCGACCGTCGACCACGACGAGGTGCGCGTCGCGATCGCCGATGCCGCGAAGCACGACACGCTCGTGCTGGCCGAGGAGTTCGTCGCGGGACGCGAGCTGACCGCGTCGATCCTGGGCGAGCGGGCGCTCCCCCTGATCCGCATCGAGGCGCCCGGCGGCAACTACGACTACGAGCACAAGTACTTCAGCGACGAGACGAAATACCACTGCCCGGCCGGACTGCCCGACGCGGTCGAGCACGCGATCCGCGCGGCGTCGCTGCAGGCGTTCCGGCTGCTCGGCGCGACCGGCTGGGGCCGGCTCGACCTGATCCTGCGCAGCGACGGCAGCTACTCGTTCCTCGAGCTCAACACGTCGCCCGGCATGACCGGACACAGCCTCGTGCCGATGGCGGCGCGCGCGGCCGGCATGAGCTACGCGGACCTGTGCGTCGAGATCCTGAAAGGCGCCCATGTGGGATGACCCGAAGGCGCTGAACGCGCTCGCCGCGACGCTCGCAGCGGTGGCGCTCGCGCTGATCGCGATCGGGGCGGTCGCGTGGGGCGCGCGGCACGACGCGTTCGCGTTCCGCGAGGTCGTCGTCGCGACGCCGCTCAAGCGCTCGAGCCCCGCGCATCTCGAGGCGGCGATCCGCGGCGACCTCGCCGGCACGTTCTTCACGCTGGACCTCGAGCGTGCGCGCACGTCGCTCGCGCGCGTTCCGTGGGTGCGCGCGGTTGCGCTGCGGCGCCAATGGCCCGGCCGCCTCGAGGTGGCCGTCGACGAGTACACGCCGTACGCGCGTTTCGGCGACGCGTCGCTCGTGAGCCCGGACGGCGAGGTGTTCTCGGCCGCGTACGACGGCGAGCTGCCGCAGCTCGACGGACCGGACGCGCGCGCGGTCGAGCTGACCGCGCGCCATCGCGAGTGGAGCGCGCTGGTCGCGCCGCTGGGACTGAGGCTCCGCGCGATCAGCGTGTCGCCGCGCGGCGGCTGGCGCGTTCAGGCGCAAAGCGCCGGCGCGCCGCTCGCGCTGGAGCTCGGCCGCGACGATCCGGACGCCCGGCTCGCACGCTTCGTCGCGGCGTACGGACGCACGATCGGCGCGCTTGCGCGAAGCGGCACGCGCGTCGCCGAAGTCGACCTCCGCTACCGCAACGGTTTCGCTGCGCGCGTGCCGGGGTTCCGCGAGAAGGCGCCCAAGCGCGTCGAGGCGAAGGACTGAAGGGGACGCATGGTCAGGGACAGCAAGAACCTCGTGGTCGGGCTCGACGTCGGCACGTCGAAGATCGTCGCGATCGTCGCCGAGATCGGGCCGGACGGCGAGATCAACGTGATCGGGCTCGGCACGCAGCCGTCGCGCGGGCTGAAGCGCGGCGTCGTCGTGAACATCGAGGCGACGATGGCGTCGATCCAGCGCGTGCTCGAGGAAGCCGAGCTGATGGCGGACTGCCGGATCGCCAGGGTGACGACCGGCATCGCGGGCAGCCACATCCGCAGCCTCAACTCGAGCGGCATGGTCGCGATCAAGGAAGGCGAGGTCGTGCAGGCCGACATCGACCGTGTGATCGAGACCGCCAAGGCGATCGCGATCCCGAACGACCAGCAGATCCTGCACATCCTGCCGCAGGAATTCATCATCGACGGGCAGGACGGCGTGCGCGAGCCGCTCGGCATGAGCGGCGTGCGCCTCGAGGTCAAGGTGCACATCGTGACCGGCGCGGTATCGGCCGTCGAGAACATCGCGAAGTGCGTGCGCCGCTGCGGGCTCGAGGTCCAGGACATCGTGCTGCAGCCGCTCGCGTCCGCCGCCGCCGTGCTGAACGACGACGAGAAGGAGCTCGGCGTGTGCCTGATGGACATCGGCGGCGGCACGACCGACATCGCCGTGTTCGCGGGCGGCGCGATCCGCCACACGGCGGTGATCCCGATCGCCGGCGACCAGGTCACCAACGACATCGCGATGACGCTGCGCACGCCGACCAAGGAAGCCGAGGAGCTGAAGATCCGGCACGGCTGCGCGCTGCGCCAGCTCGCGGACGCGAACGACATCGTCGAGGTGCCGGGCGTCGGCGAGCGCGCGCCGCGCAAGCTCTCGCGCCCGATGCTCGCCGAGGTCATCGAGCCGCGCATCGAGGAGCTCTACACGCTCGTGCAGGGCGAGCTGCGCCGCTCGGGCTTCGAGGAGCTCTTGAGCTCGGGCATCGTCATCACCGGCGGCACGGCGATGCTGCAGGGCATGTCCGAGCTCGGCGAGGAAGTGTTCCACCTGCCATGCCGCATCGGCACGCCTTCGTACATGGGCGGCCTCGCCGACGTCGTGCGCAGCCCCCGGTACGCGACCGCCGTGGGCCTGCTGCAGCACGGCCGCGATCAATGGCTGCGCGCCGAAGCCGCGCGCGCCCAGGTGAAAGGCATCGGCGGAGTCGCCGAACGCATGCGCCAATGGTTCAAAGCGAATTTCTAACGGACGGGATCAACGTGTCGAGCGAACGTCATCACCACCACAACACATCCGGGCATTCCGCATCGCGGCGTCACACCAGAAAGGAAGGGTAATCACCATGTTCGAGATCATCGACCAGGCCCCGCAGGAAGGCGCAGTCATCAAGGTCGTCGGCGTCGGCGGCTGCGGGGGCAACGCGGTTGAGCACATGATCGCCAAGGGCCTCACGGGCGTCGATTTCATCTGCGCGAACACCGACGCGCAGGCGCTCAAGCGCTCGACGGCGCGCACGCAGCTTCAGCTCGGCTCGGCGCTCACGCGCGGCCTGGGCGCAGGTGCGCGGCCCGAGATCGGCCGCGACGCGGCGATGGAGGACCGCGACCGCATCGCGGAGCTGATCTCCGGCGCCGACATGCTGTTCATCACGGCCGGCATGGGCGGCGGCACCGGCACCGGCGCGGCGCCGATCATCGCCGACATCGCGAAGAGCATGGGCGTGCTGACCGTCGCCGTCGTGACGCGGCCGTTCAAGTTCGAGGGCAAGCGCCAGAAGGTCGCGCAGGCCGGCATCGAGGAGCTCGCCAAGCGCGTCGACTCGCTCATCATCATCCCGAACGAGAAGCTCGCGGAGGTCCTCGGCGCGAACGTGTCGCTGCTGCAGGCGTACGCGTCGGCGAACGACGTGCTCCATGGCGCCGTGTCGGGCATCGCCGAGGTCATCAACAACCCGGGGCTGGTCAACGTCGATTTCGCCGACGTGCGCACCGTCATGGGCGAAGTCGGCATGGCGATGATGGGCTCGGCGACCGCGAACGGCGAGGAGCGCGCGCGCACCGCGGCGGCGGCGGCGGTCCGCAGCCCGCTGCTCGAGGACGTCAACCTCGCCGGCGCGCGCGGCGTGCTGGTCAACATCACCGCGTCGTCGGGTCTCACGCTCAAGGAGTATTACGACGTGATGAACACGATCAAGGAGTTCACCGCGGAGGACGCGATGGTGATCGTGGGCACGGTGATCGAGGACCAGATGGGCGACGACCTGCGCGTCACGATGATCGCGACGGGGCTCGGCGGCGCCGCGGCGGTGGCGAAGCGCCCGCCGAAGCTCGAGGTGCTGTCGCAGCCGGAAGTGGTCCAGCGGACCGGCACCGATAACGTCGGGATGTCGGTCGAAACGATCGACTACGACAAGCTCGACCAGCCGGCGGTCGTGCGGCGGCGGGCGCCTTCGTCGGGCGGCGGCGGCTCGATGCAGGACATCGAGATCCCGGCGTTCCTGCGCAAGCAGAACGACTGACCGCTCTCGGAGAGGCCCAAGCCATGCTAGAGTCGACCGGTTTCGCACGGCGGCGCCCAGGCGCCGCCGCGAGACCTCCCGGCCCGTCGCCATGAGCACTCAACGGACTTAGCCCTACTCCGATGCTCCGACAACGCACGCTCAAGACCGCCGCCCGCACGACCGGCGTGGGCCTGCACACGGGCGCGCGCGTCGACCTCGTGCTTCGGCCGGCCGCGGTCGACGCCGGCATCGTCTTTCACCGGACGGATCTCGCCGGCAGCGCGCCGATCCCGGCGAACGCGACGGTGATCGGCGACACGCGTCTCTCCTCGACGTTGCGCGTCGGCGACGCGGGCGTCTCGACGGTCGAGCACCTGATGAGCGCGCTCGCGGGGCTCGGCATCGACAACCTGAACGTCGACGTCGCCGGTCCCGAGGTGCCGATCATGGACGGCAGCGCGGCGCCGTTCGTGTTCATGCTGCAATCCGCCGGCATCGTCGAGCAGGACGCGCCCAAGCGATACCTGCGCGTCGCGGCGCCGGTCGAGGTGCGCGACGGCGACAAGTGGGCGCGCTTCGAGCCCTTCGACGGCTTCCGCCTCGACTTCACGATCGATTTCCCGCACCCGGTGTTCGGCTCGGAGAACCGCAACGTCGT
>DATBSV010000062.1:0-12920 GCA_036559685.1 Casimicrobiaceae bacterium | reverse complement strand
CGCGGCCGACGCGTACGCGGGATCGCGGCCGCGGTTCGCGCCGCAATACACGCAGACGCGGCGCAGGGTCACGCTAGGTCGCGAGGCGGCGCAGCTGCTCGTCGAGCTTGCTGAGCTTCGCTTCAGATGCGGCGAGGCGCGCGCGCTCCTGCTCGACGACCGCCGGCGGCGCCCGCGACACGAAGCCTTCGTTGCCGAGCTTCGTCTTCGCGCCGATCACGTCGCGCTCGGTCGCGGTGCGCTCCTTCGACAGCCGCTCGCGCTCCGCGGCGGGGTCGACCTTGACGTCGAGCATGATGCGCAGCGCGCCGACGATCTCGACCGGCGCGTCGCGCTCGGGCAGCGCGTCGACGATGCGGAAATCCGACAGTCGCGCGAGCGCCATCGCATAGGGCTTGAATGCGTCGACGCCGTGCGCCTCGACGTCGCCGGTCACCAGCATGTCGACCTTGGCGCCTGGTGCGAGGCCCATCACGGAGCGCAATGAGCGCGCCGCATTGACGATCGCCTTGAGCCCATCGACGCGCTCGGCGTCGCGCGGGAACCGGAACGCGTCGTTGGGCTTGGGGAACGGCGCGAGCGAGATCGACTCGCCGGTCTTGCCGGCGAGCGGCGCGACCGTATGCCACAGCTCCTCGGTGATGAACGGCATGAATGGATGCGCGAGCCGCAGCGTCGCCTCGAGCTCGCGCACCAGCACCGCGCGCGTGCGCGCGGCCGCTTTGGCATCGCCGGCCTTCTCGGCCTCGGCGAGCGAGACTTTCGCGAGCTCGACATACCAGTCGCAGTACTCGTCCCAGACGAACTCGTAGAGCGTCTTCGCCGCGAGGTCGAAGCGGTAGCCCTCGAGGCCCGCGATGATGTCGGCCTTCGCCTGCTGGACGCGGCCGAGTAGCCAACGGTCGACGAACGACAGCTCGGCGGGCACGAGGTCGCCCGCGTGCACGTCCTTGCCCTCGACGTTCATCAGGACGAACCGCGACGCGTTCCACAGCTTGTTGCAGAAGTTGCGGTAGCCCTCGCAGCGGTTGAGGTCGAAGTTGAGCGTGCGGCCGAACGTCGCCAGGCTCGCGAACGTGAAGCGCAGCGCGTCGGCGCCGAACGACGGGATGCCGTTCGGGAATTGCTTGCGCGTGCGCTTCGCGATCGTCTCGGCCTGCCGCGGGTCCAACATGTTGGCGGTGCGCTTGGCGACGAGCGTTTCCACGTCGACGCCGTCGATCAGGTCGAGCGGGTCGAGGACGTTGCCCTTCGACTTCGACATCTTCTGGCCTTCCTCGTCGCGGACGATCGCGTTGATGTAGACGTCCTCGAACGGGATGCGGCCGGTGAACCAGGTCGTCATCATGATCATCCGGGCGACCCAGAAGAAGATGATGTCGAAGCCGGTGACGAGCGTCTGCGACGGCAGGAACGTGCGCAGGTACGGATTGGCGGCGTCCTTCGCCGGATCGCCGGTCCACCCGAGCGTCGAGTGCGACCACAGCGCGGAACTGAACCACGTGTCGAGCACGTCGGGGTCGCGCTCGAGGGCAGCCGGATCGCGGCCGAGCTTCGTGCGCGCCTGCCTGCGCGCATCGGCTTCGCTGCGCGCGACGTAGACGTTGCCCGCGTCGTCGTACCACGCCGGGATCTGGTGGCCCCACCACAGCTGGCGCGAGATGCACCAGTCCTGCAGGTTGCGGATCCAGTGCAGGTAGGTCGCGATCCACTCGTCGGGCACGAAGCGCAGGTGCTCGCCGGCGCCGGGCCCCGAGCCGGGCAGTCCCTTCGCGTCGACCGCCGCGAGGCAAAGCTCCTGGATCGACTTGCCCGGAAAGTGCGTATGCGTGGCCGGTCCGGGCTTGGTCGTCGCGACGAACCATTGGTCGGTGAGCATCGGCTCGACCACCTCGCCGGTGCGGCCGCAGCGCGGCACGACCATCTTGTGGGCCTTCTCGGACACGACGAGCCCGAGCGCCGCGAGGTCAGCGAGCACCGCCTTGCGCGCGACATAGCGGTCCATTCCGCGATACCTGGCCGGCGCGTTCTCGTTGACCTTCGCCTCGAGGTCGAGCACCTGCAGCGCGGGCAGGCCGTGCCGCTGGCCGACCAGCCAGTCGTTGAAGTCGTGCGCCGGCGTGATCTTCACCACGCCCGTGCCGAATTCGCGGTCGACATAGTCGTCGCCGACGACCGGGATCTCGCGATCGGCGAGCGGCAGCCGCACCGACTTGCCGATCAGGTGCTTGTAGCGCTCGTCTTCCGGATGCACGGCGACTGCCGTGTCACCGAGCATTGTCTCGGGACGCGTCGTGGCGACGACGAGCGAGCCCTCATTTGCGTTCGTCGCGTCGCTCAACGGGTAGCGCAGCTCCCACAGCTTGCCCTGCTCCTCCTCGCTGTCGACCTCGAGGTCGGACACCGCGGTGCCGAGCTTGGGATCCCAGTTGACCAGCCGCTTGCCCCGATAGACGAGCCCATCCTCGTAGAGGCGCACGAACGTCTCGACGACCGCGGCGGACAGCCCCTCGTCCATCGTGAAGCGCTCGCGCGACCAGTCGGCCGAGGTGCCGAGCCGGCGCATCTGTCGCGTGATCGCGCCGCCCGACTCTTCCTTCCACGCCCACACGCGCTCGGCGAATGCCTCGCGCCCCATGTCGTGGCGGGACTTCCCTTCGACCTTGAGCTGCTGCTCGACGACGATCTGCGTCGCGATCCCCGCATGGTCGGTGCCGACCTGCCAGAGCGTGTTGTCGCCGCGCATCCGGTGCCAGCGGATCAGCACGTCCATCAGCGTCTGCTGGAACGCGTGGCCCATGTGCAGCGTGCCGGTGACGTTCGGCGGCGGCAGCTGGATGCAGTACGGCTCGCGATCCGGCCGCATCGCCGGCTTGAAGTACCCGCGCGATTCCCACAGCGGGTACCACTTCGCCTCGACGGCGTGCGGCTCGAAGCTCTTCGGGAGTTCCATGGACGGCGCGAAAAGCGTCGATTATAGCGAGCGGCGCCGCTCGCCCTACGGCGGCGCGCACATGGCGACGGCGTTCGGGCCGTAGCCTTCCGCGAGCCATCCTTGCGCCTGCATCGCCGCGCGGATCGCAGGTTCGATCGTGTAGCGGTGATTGGTGTCGACGCGGCGATTCCACAGTCGATAGACCGGTGTCTCGCCGGGCGCGCAAACGCCGGTCAACGGGTCGGGCAGGCCGATGTAGAACGCCGACGCGTTCTCCTCGATGAACGTCGGATGCTCGGCGGCGACGGTCGCGCACTCGGCTGTCGACGCGGAGAAGAAATGCGAGTCCTCGGGCGGCGGCAGGTAGAAGCGGCACACCGGTCCCGCGCCGTCGGCGGGTTGCGAGAATGCGCTGAAGCCGTAGCCGGAGCGCGCCCAGCCGGCGAATACGCCCGCGTCGAGACCCGCGATCTCGATCGGATCGGCGGTCAGGAAGTAGTGATCGCGATCGGCGCGGTAGTACTCGACGACGGTCGCGGTGGCGCGCGATGCGAACGGCAACCTCGCGGTCAGCGTCGCGCGTTCGCCGGTTTGCAGGAAGAACGGTGCGTCGACCTGCTTGACGAGGCCTTCATGGACGGCGAGCAGCACTCGCGCATCGGCGCGGCGCGCGAAGTAGTCGTAGAACGCCATCGCCTCGTCCGAAAGCGGCGCATCGCTGACGACGATCACGCCGACGGTGAAGTCGCGTTGCGCCGCCGGGTGCGCCGGAACGCGAGGGCCCGCGGACGCGAGCACGTCGGCCATCGTCACCGCCGTGAACTGGTTGTACGGGATCGTCCCCTCGCACGCGAACGACAGCGCCGTCGCCTGCGACTTGAAGACGTAGTGCGTCGCGACGTCGCTCGCCGGGACGAAGCCCATCAGGTACAGGTCGAGGTCCTTGAACGTGACGACGCCGGTACGCGGCGTCGCCGCCAGGCCGTCCGCGACGGGCGAGAGCGAGCACGGGTAGTCGCCGCCCTCGCCGAGGCCTGCGATCGAGAAACCCATCGTGCCCGACGCGAGCGTCGATATCGGCCAGTGCGGGCCGCCGGTCGAAAGCGCGGCCTGGGCCAGGTAATTGATCCACTGGTGACCGATCTCGTGCGAATGCGCGCGCGCGCCGGCGTCGAAGAACGTCATGCCCGGGAACACGGTGACGCCCTTGAGCCGCGCCGCGCTTCCGTACGCGCTGCCGAGGTCGTTCGCGCCGAGCCCGATCCCCGACACGGCGTTTCGCACCACGTTGTGGAAGCGGTTCGCGACCGTCGCGCGGTCGAAGACGATGTCGACGAAATCGAACCCGTCGCCGAATCGCTGCAGCAGCCGCTGCACGACAGCGCTGTCGTTCGAGCCCGGGTCCGCGGCGAACAGCGCCGGGTCGGCGACATTCACCACGTGCTCGGAAAAGCGCGCCGTCGCGTCCGGCGACGCGATGCCGACGGCGCCGAGGTCGGGCGTCCACACCTGCACGAGCAGGTTGACGCGCGCGGTGCGCGTTCCGTCGATGTAGAGGTCCGCGAAGCCGACGAAGCGCCTGAAGACGTCGGCGGCGGTGAGGCCGCCGACCAGCGGCGCGGCGTCGAGCTCGACGGTCCACTCGCCGTCGCCCGCCACCGCATCGCCCCCCGCGCCGTCGTCGCGCAACGCGACGGGAGCGCCGGTGAGTGGCGTGAACTGCACCGCGTCGGCGACGCCGTCCTTGATCTTGACGACGAGCCGCACCGGCGTCGCCTGGTCGACGCGCACGACCGTCGGCGTGGTGCGCGTCCACGCGATCGCTGCGTCCGCCCACGCGGACGGCGCGAGGAGGAAGGTCGTGAGCGCCGCGGCCCCGGCGACGAGGATGCGGCGCGCGCGCATCAGGTGCCGATGACTCCACCGTCGGCGCGACGGATCACGATCGTGCCCGACCGGGGCCGCTTGCCGGGACCGTCGGGCCAGGTCGACAGCTTGTTGACGTTCGCCGGATCGCTGAACTCGCTGTTGGTCTCGCCGGGATGCTGGATGTTGACGAACATCGTGCGGTTGTCGGGCGTCATGATGACGCCGGTGATCTCGCATTTGTTGGGACCGGTCAGGAAGCGGCGCACCTCGCGCGTCGCCGGGTCGCAGGCGAGCATCACGTTGTTGCCGAGGTTGGCATAGTCGCCGGTTCTTTCGCCGACGAGGTTGGTCGAGATGTCGGTCTGGATCCACAGCACGCCGCGAGGATCGAACCACAGGCCGTCGGGGCTGCCGAACGCGTCGCCCAGGACGTTGCCCTTCTTGTCGGCCTCCGCGAGCTTCGGGTCGCCGCCCAGGACGAACACTTCCCAGGCGAACGCGAGCGACGTGTGGTCGTTGCCATCCTCGCGCCAGCGCAGGATGTGTCCGAACACGTTGTTCGGCCGCGGATTGGCGCCGCCCGCCGACGGCATCCCGGCCTTGCCGCGATCCGGGTTGTTGGTGAGCGTTACATAGACATCGCCGGTCGGCGCATGCAGCGACAGCCACTCGGGACGGTCCATCGGGGTCGCGCCGGCGGCCGTGCCGGCGAGGCGCGCCTTCACGAGCACCTCGGCCTGGTCGGCGAAGCCCTTGTCGGCCGTGAGCCCGGGCAGCCCGTGCACGAGCGGCAGCCACGTGCCGCGACCGCCCTCGTCGAAGCGCGCGACGTAGAGCGTGCCGTTGTCGAGCGTCGCCGCATTCGGCGCGCCGCCGGCATAGGTGTGCCGGCTCACGAACTTGTAGATGAACTCGTTGCGGCGGTCGTCGCCCATGTAGACGACGACGCGCCCGTTCTTCGCGACGTGCGTCAGCGCGACCTCGTGCGCCCAGCGACCGAGCGCCGTGCGCTTGACCGGCGTCGACGACGGGTCGAGCGGATCGATCTCGACGACCCAGCCGAACCGGTTCACCTCGTTCGGGTGCTTCGCCAGATCGAAACGCTCGTCGAATCGATCCCAGCCATAGCGACTGCGGCGGCCCACCCCGGCACGGCGGTGGTCGGCGTTGCGCTCGTCGCCGTTCGCGAAGTAATTCTGGAAGTTCTCCTCGCAAGTCAGGTAGGTGCCCCACGGCGTGTAGCCGTGAGCGCAATTGTTGAGCGTGCCGAGCGAGGCGCGGCCGGCCGGATCGGCGGGCGTCTGCATGATCCGGTTCCCCGCGCACGGACCCGCGATGCGCATCGGCGTCGCCGCGTGGATGCGCCGCGCGTAGCGTGACGGGCGCATGACGCGCCAGCCGTCGGAGGTTCGCTCGACCTCCACGATCGACACGCCGACCGCGTGCTGCGACTTGCGCACCTTCTCGGCCGTCAGGTTGTCGTGGCCGTCGGTGTGCAGCAGCCCCTCGTCGGAGTACTCGTGGTTCATCGCGAGGACACCGCGACGGTTCGCGTCCGCGCCCGGGATCGCGAAGTAGTGCATGCCGTCATGGTGCATGCCCGACTGCACCGCCTGATCCGCAGCGGACGACGACGCATCGGCCGTGAGGGCCGGCATGTTGCCCGCCACGCCGACGGGCTCGCCCCACTTGATCAACGTGTCGGCCGTGTAGCCCGCCGGCACGCGCACGGCATCGTCGAACGAGACCGGCACCGATGCGAAGCCCAGCAGTGGCGCGTCGGTCCGGGGCGAGATCGTGCAGCCGCCGAACGGGACGCCGAGCACGGCCGCGACCGCGCTGCCCAACCCACCTGCGAGCACGCGCCGGCGCGAGACGTCGATCGTCTCGGGCTCGACTGCCGGGATTGACGTCATGGCACCCTCCACTCGCGCCGAGAGGCGCCTGGTTCCTGCCGAACGAGCGTGTCAGTCGCGCCCGCCCGGGCGACCGGGAATGCCGGCCGGCGCGCCCGGCGCGACTCTCGCGACGTCGACCTGCGTCGCGTCGACGAGCCGGTAGAGCACGCCGTTGGGATCGTCCTTGAGCACCGCGAAGCGGCCCGACACGACGATCGGCTGCAGCGAATACGCGACGCCGTCCTTCGCCTTCACCTCGACGATCGCCTCGGGGCCGGCGGGCAGGCAGAAGCCGCAATGCGGCGGCACCGCCGAGAGCAGGAAGTGCTTCTGCCTGTCGCCGAGGTCGAGCGGGATCATGAAGCCCTGCACGCGCTGCTCGCGCGCGTCGAGCGCGAGCACCGGCGCGGCGAACTTCGGCACCATGCGGTCGCCCTGCTTGACCGGCTCGACCTGTCCGAGCGCCTTCCACGACACGACGTCGGGACGTTCGGCGAGCACCTGGCTCGAGAAATCGGTGGCGCTCGGCAGCCCCGCGGGCGGCACGTTCGCATTGAACGCATGCGCAACGAACGGCGCGAAGGCAAGGACGGCGAGAAAGGCGCGGGCGGGCATGTCACGCATCCGAGAGCGTCGCGGCCACATCGAGGCGCGACGCGCGCCACGCGGGCCAGCAGGCGGCCAGTATACCGCCGGCAACGGCCAGCGCGACGACGAGCCCCTCGTATCCGGTGAAACGCCAGGCGGCGCCGGCCAGCGGCGCGGCGGCCGGTATCCAGGCGCCGATCGACGCCGCGGCAACGTGTCCGATCGCCACCCCCAGCGCGGCGCCGGCAAGCGCGAGCGCGACGCTTTCGGCCATCAGCACGAACACGAGATCGCGCCGGCGCGCGCCGAGCGCGCGAAGGATCGCGAGGTCGTAGCGGCGCTCCTCGAGCGCCTGGGCGAGC
Organism: Casimicrobiaceae bacterium; assembly: GCA_036559685.1. Taxonomy (GTDB): domain Bacteria; phylum Pseudomonadota; class Gammaproteobacteria; order Burkholderiales; family Casimicrobiaceae; genus VBCG01. The sequence goes on along the minus strand of DATBSV010000062.1, from coordinate 5,268 downwards.
GCGACGAACAGCAGCAGGATCGATGCGCCGACGAGCACGCCTGCGAAGACGCGCACGAGGTCGAGCCCCACGCCGAACACGGTGAACAGCCGCGCGGTCTCGAGCGCAGGCGACGCGGCGACGAGCGCGCTTTGGCCGTTGATCTCGCGCGCGAGCGTCGCGGCCGCGAGCGGCGTCGCATAGCGCACGAGAATCATCGTGATCTCGCGATGGTCGCCGGCCACGACGCGGGTGGGGTGCACCGCATGCACGGCCCACACGCTTTCCAACGGCGTCAGCACCAACCGGTCGACCACGCGTCCGGTCGGTGCGAGGACACCGACGACCTTGTAGTCGTGGTCCGCATGCGCGCCTCCGCCTGCGGCGAGTCCGTGCGTGCCCTCGAATTCCCCGCCGAGTGCGAGCCCCGATTCCCTGGCGACCTCGCTGCCGATCACCGCCTCCAACGGCGCGCCGAACATAGCCCCCTGCGCGAGGGACGCGCCGTAGTGCTCGACGAACGCGGGCTCGGTGCCGACGATACGAAAGCCCCCAACGCTGTCGCCGAGCGCCAGCGGGATCGCGCTCGCGACCTGCGGATTCGCGCGCAGCGCGGCGAGCGCCGTGTAGGGAATGTTCCCCGGCGGACTATCGGCGTGGTAGACCCCCGCGAGCACGAGCTGCAGCGGGCTGCCCTTCGCGCCGACGACGAGGTCGATGCCTTCCGCATCGCGGCGCATGCGCGACTCGAGCTCGTTCGAGAGGATAAGCGTCAGCACCGCGATCGCGACACCGAGCGCGGCGAGCACGACGACGAGCATCGTCGCGAGCGGGCGGCGCCGGGCGTACGCGAACGCGAGGCCGGAAAGCGTCATGTCTTCGGCGCGTGGGGCGGCAGCACGAACGCGTGCGGCAGCAGCGGCTTCACGCGCGCGTCGTGCGAGGCGACGACGAGCGTCGCGCCCGCCTCGATCGCCTGCGCGCGCAACAGCTCGAGCGCCCGGGCCGCGTGCTCGTCGTCGAGCGCCGCGGTCGGCTCGTCGGCGAGCAGCACGGCCGGTCGGTTGACGACCGCACGCGCGATCGCAACGCGCTGCGCCTGCCCCTGCGACAGCTCGCCCGGCAGCCGGTGCGCGAGGTCGGCAACCTGCACGGCTTCGAGCAGCGCGACGATGCGCGCGTCGTCGCGCTCGGCGCCGGCGAGTCGCTGCGCAAGGCGCAGGTTGTCAGCGACGCTCACCGCGCCGATCAGGTGGAGGCGCTGCGGCACGAGCCCCACCGTGCGGCCGCGCCACCGGTCGCGCTCGCCCGGTGCGAGCGCCGAGAGATCCTGGTTCGCGACGACGATGCTGCCCGACGTCGGCTCGGTGAGCCCTGCGATCAGGTGGAGCAGCGTCGACTTGCCGCTGCCCGACGGGCCGCCCAGCAGCCACGCTTCGCCGCTCTGCGCGCGCCAGCTCGCGACGGCCACCGCAATCGTATGGCCGTGGCGCTTCTCGACCGCCGTGAGCGCGAACATCGCGCCATCGTAGCGCGACTATGCGATCGCAGCCTGACGCTCCTTCGGTGCGGACGCCAACCGCCGACCGACGGCACCCGCGACGGCATCCAGGCGCGCCATCAGCGTGGCGAACTCCTCCGGCGCGAGCGCCTGGTCGGCGTCGCACCAGGCCTCGCTCGGGCACGGGTGGACCTCGATCAGCAGGCCGTCGGCGCCGGCCGCGACGGCCGCGCACGCGAGCGCGGACACCATCCACGCCTTCCCGCCCGCGTGCGACGGATCGACGATCACCGGCAGGTGCGACTCGCGCTTGACGAACGGGATCGCGGTCACGTCGAGCACGTTGCGGTACGCAGTCTCGAACGTGCGGATGCCGCGCTCGCACAGGACGATCCGGTGATTGCCGCCGGCCGCGATGTACTCGGCCGCCATCAGCCACTCGGAGATCGTCGCGCTCATGCCGCGCTTCAGCACGACCGGCACCTTGACGTGCCCGATCTCCTTCAGGAGGTCGAAGTTCTGCATGTTGCGCGTGCCAATCTGGATCACGTCGACGCCCTCGGCGAGGAACGTGTCGAGATGGCGCACGTCCATGAGCTCGGTGACGATCGGCAGGCCGTGGCGCGCGGCCGCGCGCTTGAGCATGCGCAATCCCTCGACGCCGAGGCCCTGGAACGTGTAGGGGCTGGTACGCGGCTTGAAGGCGCCGCCGCGCATCATTCGCGCGCCCGCGTGCGCCACGGCGTCGGCGGCAGCCGCCATCTGCGTGTCGGTCTCGACCGAGCAGGGGCCCGCGATCACCTGGACGTCCCCGGTGCCGATCACGCGTCCGTCGACGTCGACGTCCGTGCGTCCGGGATGCCATTCGCGCGACACGAGCTTGTACGGCTTGACGATGTGCATCGCGCGCTCGACGCCGGGCATGGCTTCGAACATGTCCGGCTCGAACACGCGCTCGTCGCCGACCGCGCCGACGAGCGTCCGCTCGACGCCGCGCGACACGTGCACCTCGAGCCCCGCGTCCCGGATGCGCTTCTCGACCGCCTCGACTGCGTCCCGCGAGGCTCCGGGTTCCATCACGATGATCATGGCTCCGCTCCTGGTAAAGGCGGCGGCGGGGCCCGAAAGCGAATCGGGCGGCCCGCCTGGGCCGCCCGATCCTGTCATTCGTAACTTGCGTGGTTCGTCAGGGTGCGTGCGGCCGGCGGCGGTAGCCATAGGCGTACGCAAAATAGAACCCGCACGAGATCGTCATGGTCCGCAGTCTAGCAACAGGGCCGCGGCGAGTGCAATGCCGGCCGTCCGAGCCGGCGGACCGGCGATCGCCTACGCGGGCGCTCGCCTAGCGGCCCGACTTCCAGCGGTCGATCTCGCGCTCGATCGCCTCGGAGACGTACGCGCGGAGGATCTCGCCGACGTGCTGGTTGATCGCGTCGACCAGGTCGGCGCTCGCGCGGTCGACGATCGGCTTCAGCCGCTCGCCCAGGCGCTCGCGCAGGCCGGTGTCGGTGAACATGTCGATCCGCTGCAGCACCTGCATGCGGATCTCTTCGGCGAGCGCCTCGAATTCGGCGCCCGTCGGCACCATAGGAGACCCGGTCGCGGGGGGCGGTTCCTCGCGCGGCGCGGCCGGCATTTCGCGCGCGGCAACGAGCGCGGACGCAACGGCCGGCGTCGAGATCGGCCGCGTCCAGGTCACGTCGGGATCGACGTCGGCGAGGCTCGCTTCCGCGAGATCCTCGATCTCGGGGATCGACGGCGGCGCGGGCGGTGCACCGAGCGTCGGCACCGCGCGTCGCACCGTGACGTCGGCGTCGTGGTCGGCATACACGCGCTGCGACAGGTCCTCGATGTCCGGCGTTCGCGCGTGCGGCGGCGCTTCCCGATGCGGCCTCGGCGTCGACGGCAGGGTCGCCGGAGGCACGACCGCGACCGACGGCGGCGCGGGGCCGAGCACACTCTCGTCTTCCGCCGGCGGCGTGAGCCAGTCCGACGGCTCGCCCTCGTCGACGTCGGGCGCGGCGACGTCGATCTCGTCGACCGCATCCGTCAGCACCGGCACGTCGTCGTCGGACGCGCGCGCCGAGGGCGGTCTCACGACGTCCTTCAGCAAAGGGATGTTGTCGTCGTCGTCGCGAACGATGGGCGGCGGCGCCTCGACCTTCGCGTGGGCCGGCACCGCCGGCGTCGCCTTCGCGACCGGCTGAGGCACGGGCGCAACGGCGAGGTCAGGCGCGACGCTGCGAGTTCCCTGCATCGCGCTCTCGCGCGCGCCGTGCGCGGCTTCCTGCCGGTTGCGCCGCATCAGCGCATCGGCTTGCTCGAGGAGCTCGCGCGCGGTGGGCATGTCAGCGCTCGTCGAGCTTGTGATGCTGCATCGCGTAGCCGCGGTCGCGGTAGAACTTCCAGCGGCGGCGCCCCGCGTCGGCGAGATCCGCTTCGCGGCCGACGACGTCGGCCAGCCGCTCGAAGCGGCTGAAGAACGGCGGTGGCTCGGGATGCAGGTTGACGATCACGCACGCGGGTCCGTCGTGGTCCAGCGCGTCGTCGACGATCACCGGCGTATCGGGCGCGAGCGGGCTGCGCAGCCGGCAATGTGGCACGAATCCCGTCGCCGGCACGATCCAGAGCCGCCGGTCGAGCGCGTCGGTCATCCCCGGATCGGTCGTAAGCACGCGCACGCTGCCGTACTGCTGCCATGCCTTGGTCGCGATGCGCGCGGCGACGTCCAGCGGATCGTCGGCGCCCGTGTAGAAATCGATCGACGTCATCGCGGCGTGGCGCGCTCCGCGTCAGGCGGGGCTCGCCTCCTCGGTCAGCAGCCACGCGACGAGCAGCGGCACCGGGCGGCCGGTCGCGCCCTTCTCCTTGCCTTCGCGCCATGCGACGCCGGCGATGTCCAGGTGCGCCCAATCGTACTTCTTCGCGAACTTCGACAGGAAGCATGCGGCGACGATGCTGCCGCCCGCGCGGCCCGCGACGTTCGCGAAGTCGGCGAAGTTGCTCTCGAGCCCCTCGTGGTAGTCGTCCCACAGCGGCAACGGCCACGCGCGGTCGTACGCCTCGTCGCCCGCGGCGACCAGCGCGCGCGACAGCGCATCGTTATTGCTGAACACGCCGCACGCCGCGTGGCCGAGCGCGATCACCATCGCGCCGGTCAGCGTCGCGATGTCGACGACCGCCTCGGGCTCGTAGCGCTCGGCGTAGGTGAGCGCATCGCACAGGATGAGGCGCCCTTCGGCATCGGTGTTCAGGACCTCGACCGTCTGGCCCGACATGGTGCGCACGATGTCCCCGGGCTTCACCGCCTTGCCCGAGGGCATGTTCTCGCAGGTCGGGATCAGGCCGACGAGGTTGACCGCGGCCTTGAGCTCGGCCACCGCGCGGAACGTCCCGAGCACGCTCGCGGCGCCGGCCATGTCGAACTTCATCTGGTCCATGTCGCCCGCCGGCTTGATCGAGATGCCGCCGGTGTCGAACGTGATGCCCTTGCCGACGAGCACGACGGGCTTGGCCTTCTTGGGTGCGTTGCGGTACTCGAGCACGATGAAGCGCGGCGGCTCCTCGCTGCCCTGCGTCACCGCGAGGAACGACCCCATGCCGAGCTCCTCGATCTGCGGCCGCTCGAGGACCTGGACCTTGACGTCGGGGAATTCCTCGGCGAGCTTGCGCGCCGTCTCGCCGAGGTAGGTCGGCGTGCAGATGTTCGGCGGCAGGTTGCCTAGGTCGCGCGTGAACTCGACGCCGTGGGCGATCGCGAGCCCGCGCGCGGCCGCCTTCTCGCCGGC
>DATBSV010000061.1:0-3430 GCA_036559685.1 Casimicrobiaceae bacterium | reverse complement strand
GGCGACAGCAGCATGAACGAGTTCTTCGTGCAATCCGACGTCGCGACGCTCGCCGACATGCGCGGCCGCACGCTCACCGTCGACGCGCCCAACACTGCGTACGCGCTGCAGGGCATGAAGATCCTGAAGAACGCGGGCGTGATGCCGAGCGACTACAAGGTCAAGGTCACCGGCGGGACGTTCCAGCGCGGCAAGGCGATGATGGAGTCGAAGGAGAACGCCGCCTCGACGCTGAACCCGCCGTACTCGTTCGAGGCCTCCTCGGCGGGCTTGAAGAGCATGGGCCGCGCGATCGACCTGATCGGCCCCTACCAGGCATCGAGCGCATTCGCGATGCGCTCGTGGGTCGCGAGCCACGGGCCGCTGCTCGAGCGCTACGTCGCGGGCTACGTCGAGGCGCTGCGCTGGGCGACCGATCCGGCGAACCGCGAGGCGACCACGGCGCTGCTCGCCGAGAAGCTCAAGCTCTCGCCCGACCTCGCCGCGAAGACCTATGCCGCGGTCGTCGATCCGCGCTTCGGCGCGGTTCCGGACGCGAAGCTCGACGTCGAGGGCCTGCGCAACGTGCTGGCGATCCGCGCGGAATTCACCGGCCAGTGGGGCGGCACGCCGCCGTCGCCCGACAGGTACCTGGAGCTCGGGCCCTACGCGCGCGGAGTCGCTCGTCTCCGCTAGTCAGTTCGGCTTGATTCCCGCGCCGCTGACGATTGCCGCGTTCGCGCCGAGCTCCAGCTTGACGTAGTCGTCGAACTGCGTGGGTCCCATCGTCCACGCCTCGGCACCGAGCGTGGCGAGTCGCTCCTTCATCTCGGGCGACGACATCACCTTGACGACATCGGCCTGCAGCTTGTCGATGACCTCACGCGGCGTCTTCGCCGGCGCGAACAGCCCGATCCAGAACGTGTAGTCGGAGTTCGGCACACCGGCCTCGACGGTGGTCGGGACGTCCGGCAGGTTCGCCGCGCGGCGCGAAGTACCGACCGCGAGCGCGACCGCCTTGCCGTCCTTGATCATCGGCCCCGCCGAGATCAGCGGCGCGAAGAACCAGTCGACGCGGCCCGCGATCGTCTCGGTAATCGCCTCGGGCGTGCCCTTCATCGGCACGTGCACCGCGACGATGCCTGCGGCCGCGCGGAATTTCTCCGAGTTCATGTGCGTCGCGCTGCCGGTGCCCGCCGACGCGTAGTTGAGCGTACCGGGCTTCGCCTTCGCGGCGGCGACGAGCTCGCCGATCGTCTTGTAGCCCTTCGCCGGCGACACGATCAGCACGTTGGGCAGCGTCACCAGCGGCGTGACGGCGGCGAAATCCTTCAACGTGTCGTAGCCCAGGCTCGTGTAGATGTGCGGGTTGACGGTGTGCCCGGACGACTGCACGAGCAGCGTGTAGCCGTCGGGCGGCGCTTGTGCGACGACCAGGGCGCCGATCGTGCCGCCGGCGCCGGGCCGGTTCTCGACGACGATCGGCTGGCCGAGCGAGGCCTGCAGCCGCTCGCCGAGCGCGCGCGCGATGATGTCGGTCGCGCTGCCCGGCGTGAACGGCACGACGACCTTGACCGGCTTCGACGGGAACGGCTGCGCATGCGCGGCGAGCGCGAACGTCCCGGCGACGACGAGGGCAAGCAGGCGGGCGATCTTCATGGCGATCCCCTACGAGGTGAGTCCATCGGAGACGACGACGTTCTCGGGCTTGAGCTCGATGCCCGCACCGCGCGCCTCGAGCGTCAGCAGGCGCATGAAATCCTCGTCCGCGAACCCGGCGCCGATCAGCGCCTGCACGAGCTCGCGTGTCGCGGCGGCGAGAGGCATCGGCACGCCGAGCTCGCGAGCAGCGGACAGGCCAAGGTCGAGGTCCTTGCGCAACAGCACCGGCGTGAACGTCGTCGTGAAGTCGAGCTTGACGATGCCCGGCGTCTTGTAGCGCGTGAACGTCGAGCCCATCACGCTCTTGTTGATGAAGTCGAGGAACGCGTGGCGCGGCACGCCGGCGCGCTCGGCGAGCACGGTGATCTCGGCGAGCGACTGGCTGACGACGCCGAGCAGCACGTTATGGCAGATCTTGACGATGCGCGCGAGCTCGCCGTCGCCGACGTAAGAGACGCCCTCGCCGACCGCGGCGAGATAGGGCTCGGCCATCGCGTACGCGTCCTTCGGCCCCGACGCGACGATCGACAGCCGCCCGGCCTTCACGACCTTCGCGTTGCCCGAGACCGGCGCCGCGAGCATCGCGCCACCTGCCCGCTGCATCGCTTCGCGCACGACGGCGCTCGCGTCGGCCGACACCGTCGAGCAGTCCACGAGCACCTTCGGCGCCTTGCCGCGGTGCGACAGGAGGCCGTGCGTGCCCCCGACGACCTCCTCGAGGTCGTGCGACGTCGAGACCATCGTGAACACGATGTCGCGGTCGGCGAGCGCCGCAGGCGAGTCGACAACTTTCGCGCCCGCCGCGGCGAGCGGCTCGGCCTTCGCGCGGGTGCGGTTCCACACGGCGATGTCGCAGCCGGCCTTCGCCAGGCGCTGCGCCATCGGAAAGCCCATGCGGCCGGTGCCGATCCAGCCGAGCCGGTGCTTTCCCGGGGATGCGGAGGTCGTCATGACGCGATCAATAGGGGTTGGCGATCGGCAGCTCTTCGGCGGGGTACAGCGAGATGATCTTCGCACCGTTCGGCGTCAGGATCACCTCTTCCTCGATGCGCGCGGCCGAAAAGCCGTCGGTCGCCGGGCAGTAGGTCTCGACCGCGAACACCATGCCGGCCTTGAGCTCGATCGGCTCCTTGAGCGAGGTCAGGCGCGACACCAGCGGCCGCTCGTGCAGGCCGAGCCCCAGCCCGTGGCAGAAGTTGAGGCCGAACGCCTCCATCTCGTTCGGGAAGCCGATGTCCTGGGCCTTGGGCAGCACGCGCGCGACGGCGTCGCTCGACACGCCGGGCTTCAGCACCGCGATCGCCTTGTCCATCCATTCGCGCGCCTTGCGGTACGCGGTGCGCTGCGCGGGCGTCGCGCGCCCGACGTTGAACGTGCGGTAGTAGCACGTGCGGTAGCCCATGAACGACTGGATGACGTCGAAGAACGCCTGGTCGCCCGGGCGGATCAGCCGGTCGGTGAAGTTGTGCGGGTGCGGCGAGCAACGCTCGCCCGAGATCGAGTTGATCGCCTCGACGCAGTCCGAGCCCATCTCGTACAGCCGCGCGGTCGCCAGCGCGACGATCTCCGATTCGCGCACGCCGGGCTTCAACGCCTCGGCGATGTCCTGGTAGACGCCGTCGACCATCGCCGCGGCGATGTTGAGCAGCGTGAGCTCGTCGATGTTCTTGACCTCGCGCGCCGCGAGCATGACCTGCTGGCCGTCGCGCACCTCGATGCCGACCTTCTGGAGCTCGAACATCATCGGCGGCTCGACGACGTCGAGGCCGAGCGGCATGTCGCCGACGCC
>DATBSV010000060.1:0-9151 GCA_036559685.1 Casimicrobiaceae bacterium | reverse complement strand
TCGTAGAACGCCCGCGTCACCGAATCGCCGTCCGGATCCTGCGCGCCGACGTCGACATAGCGCCCCGGGGCGATGTGCCCGAGCGCCCGCCACAGCCTCACGTCCTCGCCGAACTGCGCGTAGCTCACGAAGCGGTCTGCGCTCATCCGGCGCGCCGCGCGTAGAGGCCGATCGAGGTCGTCGCGTAGCGGTCGAGCTTGAGCCGCAGGTGCGGCATCGAGCCGTACGGCGGCAGATCCACGTAGCGGTCGACCTGCCCGGTGCCGGGATTCAGGTTCCGGCGCGGCACGCGATGGCCTTCGCGCGCGAGGTGCTCGACGAGGCCGTCGATGTCGTAGCGCCGGTACACGGACAGTTGCGGGCTCTCGAGCGTCGACAGGTTGGACGTGAGGTTGAACTCGGTCGTGTGCACGGCGACGCCGCCGGGCGCGAGGCACGCCATCGCGTTGCGCACGAACCGGAGCCCGTGCGCGATCGAGCCCAGGTGCTCGAACGCGCAGCTCGACCACACGAAATCGAAGCCGCGGAGGTCGTCGGGGATCGCGTTCATGTCGACGCTGCGGTGGCTCACGCGCGCGCGGAACGCGTCCGGATCGCACAGGCCGCGGTCGTTGAGGTCGCCGAGCGCGGCGGCATGCTGCCCGGTATCGATCCAGGCGCGGCTCGCCTCCGCATTCGGGTCGAGGTCGGTTGCAACGATCGAGCAGCCGCGCGCCGCCATCGCGGCCGCGAGCGGCTCGTGGCCGCAGCCGAAGCCCAGTCCGCGACGCCCGGGGGCGAGCATGCCGTGGCGGTCGAGCACCTGGAGGATGTACACGAACTCCCACTGCTTGCGATGCAGCCTCGGCGCCTCGCCGATCGCCTCGCACCAACGCGCGTAGTCCGGCTCGCGGAACTGCGCTTCGGTGCAAAGCTGCACGACCGGATCGGCGAGCGTGGGCTCGGGCAGCAAGAGGTCGAGGAACGGCGAACGCGCCCGGTCGTACAGCGCCATGCCGTCGGGAGCCTCGCTCACAATGCGCCTACCGCCTCGAGGCGCGCGCGCACGCGCGCCGCCGTCGACACGGACGACAGCCGCTCGCGGACGTCGCGTTGGCCGCGCGTCGCGAGCGTCTCCCGCCAGGTTCGATCGTAGACCATGCGCTGCATCATAATGACCGCCTGCGCGGCGTCGGGCTCCGCCCACTGCTGGCCCGGGTTCGACGCCGGGTATTCGCCTTCGCCGACCGGCACGAACGTGCAGTCGACGAGCGCGCTGTTGTCGGGCGTCATGAAGTCGAGGTTTCCGGACCAGCGGGTCGCGATCGCCGGCTTGCCCTGCAGCATGCTCTCCGCGAGCCCGAGGCCGAGCCCCTCCGAGCGATGCAGCGAGACATAGCAATCGCAAACGCTCTGCAGCCCCCAGACCGCGTCGCGCGACAGGTACCGGTCGAACGCGACGATGCGATCGTCGCCGCCGATCCGCGCGACGAGCGCCGCATGGTGCTCGGGAAACCGCCGCGCGTTGCTCGACTTGATGACGAGCGCGACGTCGCGGCGTCCCGGCGGGAACGCGCGGCGGAAGGCGTCCACCACCGCGATCGCGTTCTTGCGCACCGGCTGGCTGTTGTAGTCGAACGTGAAGAGGAACGCGAACGTGTCGTCGGGCACACCGAACTCGCTGCGGCGATAGTCGCGTACGCGTCCGACCTCGACCGGCGTCGGCACGACGACGACCGGGCGGTCGGTCACCGCGCGCACCGCGCCCGCGACGAACGACGTCGCGACCCAGATCTCGTCGAAGCGCTCGACCCAGGGCTCCCACGTGCGGGGCACGCGGTCGAGCTCCCAGAACCAGAAGCCCGCCACGCGTCCGCCGCCGCGCCGCGCGTGATCGATCAGCTCGTCGATCTGCGGCAACTGGTCGGGGTTGACGCACAGGACCGTGATCGCGCGCGCGTAGCCGGACGCGACGTACGGCGCCATCGACCGGTCGCGCTGGCGCGACGAGACGCCCAAGCCGACGTCGCGCACGTCGAACGGCACGTCGGCGGCGGCGCAGGCGCGCGCGATCGCCCGCAGGTTCTCGCCGAGCCCGAACTCCCCGAACGCGAAGCCGGCGAGGGTCACGCCGCGGCGACGCGGCTCGCTCGTCTCCGCCCAAAGCAGCACGCGCGTCACGAGCGCGTCGATCGCGCGCGGATCGAACAGCAGCACATGTCCTTGCTGCAACGGTTGCCGGAAGAATGCGTCGCCGTGCGTGTGCGGCGACGGCGCCAGCGGGTTCGGGGGCGGCGCGGGCGCGAGCGCGCGCGCGTAGTAGCCGCGGAACAGCGCTGCAAGCGCTTCCTCGTCGAGTTGACGCGCCAGCGCGGGATCGCCCGCCGGGACGCGGTAGCTCGCGTCGTCCGCGTACGCCGGCTCGGCGACGAGCAACAGGTCGAGCGCCAGGCTCCACGCCCACAGCGGCCCGCGCCCGGCGCAGCGACCGACGCGCGCGGCGAGCGCGCGGCTGACCAGCAGGTTGGTGTCGACGACCAGCGGAAAGCGGGCGCCGACGAAGGCCGAGCCGACCGAGTCCGCGACGTCCGCGTCGCTCGCGCGCCGCGCGGCGTATTCGGCGCCGCCATCGCGGTCGGCCGCCAGCACCGCACCCGACGCGTCGACGACGTCGACGCGTCCGAAGGCCCAAGTGCGCCGATCGCGCTCGGCGGCCGCGACGAGCTTCGCGAGTTGCTGCGGCCCGAAGGCGTGATCGCCGTCGAGCAATGCGACAGCCCCCTCGCACGCATGCGTCAAGGCGGCATCGACCGCCAGGGCAGTGCTCGCGACCGCCACGGCAATCCGTTGCGCCGGCCAGGGCAGTGCCGCGAGCGCAACGTCGATCGCGTTCGCGTCCGTTCCACCCAGGTCGACGACAAGCACGGCGGTCGGCGCATGCGTCTGTGCGCCGACGGAGGCGATCGCTTCGCGCCACCGCGTCGTCCGCGGACCGACGACGATCGCCACGGTGATCGGTGTGCGCGCGTCGATGGCACCGTCCGCGGGAGCAGCGTCGCCGGCCGGGCGACGCGAATCGACGCGCGCCGCGGCTTCGCCGAGCATGAACGCATATTGCTGCCAGAAGCGCCGCGCGAACGCCTCCGGCACCGCCCCGATTCGCATTCGCGACGCCACCGGCGCGAGCAACGCGACGGCCTCGATCGCGTGGCCGCGGTCGAGGGCCTTCATCGCCAGGTCGAGCGCGGCCTCCGGGTCGATGGCCGGCACCGGCGCCGCGCCGACGCGCCCGTGGCAGGCCTTGTAGCGCATCCCGCTGCCGCACGGGCACAGCGCGTTGCGGGGGACGTCGGCGCCGATCATGTCGTCGCCGCCTGCGCCGGAACCCCGGAGCGCGCCAGCTTGGTCATCGCGACACGTCGCAGCACGGCCGGATCGACGATGCCGCCGATGCCGGACGACAGCAGGACGTTGAGGAACGCGGATCCCCACGTCGCCATGGCCGGCGCGAACGGATTCGACGGGCGTGCGCCCTCGTCCATCGCGCGCGCGAGATAGTCGCCGGTGATGCTTCCCATCTCGTCGCGCGAGCGCGCGGCCGATTCCTCGATCGTGTTGGACGCGTGCAGCCGGTACGCGTAGAGCCGCTCGTCGACGAAGACCGGTTCGTCGAGCCACAGCGCGCGCAGCGCGAAGTCCCAGTCGTGGTTCCAGCGGAAGTCGCGAAACCCGCCTACCCGGTCGAACAACGCCCGCTCGACGAACAAGTTGCCGCTCGATACGGCGGTGTTGGTCGGTATCAGCGAGAAGCCGACCGACAGCCGGAACGCGACCGACGACGTCGCGCGTATCAGGTCGAACGCGCGGCGGTGCTTCAACACGTCGATCGGCTCGCCGTCCGCGTCGACGAGCGCGATATCCGAGTAGCCCCAGCCTGCGCCGATGCCGGCGACCGCGTCGACCATGCGCTCGACGCGCCGCGGCTCGAGCCAGTCGTCCGAGTTCAGGAATTGAACGTAATCGCCGGTCGCGAGCGACGCGCCTTCGTTCAGCGTGTTGGCGGCCCCGCGGTTGCCGCGCCGCACCACACGGTGGGGCACCGTCGCGCCGGCGAGCACCCGCTCGGCGAGGTCGGCCGTCGCATCGGACGAGCCGTCGTCGATGACGACGAGCTCGAGGTCGCGGTAGGTCTGCGCGAGCACCGACGCGAGCGCGCGCTCGATGTACCGCGCGTGGTTGTACGCCGGCACGACCACGGTCACGCGCGGCGTCACCGCGTGCTTCGCGGCCCGGCGCCCCACCAGCATCGACGCGTGGCGCGCCGACATCGCCGCGACCTCGGCCTCGTCGACGTCGCCGCCGCGCTCGGCGAGGATGATGCCGAGGTTGGTGCGCATGAACGGCACGCGCCAGTCGGTGAGATCGAGCGCGCGCAGCGTGAGCTCGATCGCCTCGTCGTCGTCGCCGCGCTCGTGGCACAGCACGCCGAGCATGTGCAGCGCATCCGGCTCGTCGGGCCGGAGCGCGAGCGCGTCGCGATACGCGCGCTCGGCCTCGTCGAGCCGCCGCGCCTGCTGTGCCTCGAGCGCGCGGCGCATCAGCGCGTCGATCGACGGGGGCTGTGCGCTCGCAGGTCCAGGAACGCCGAGCCCGTGGCAGTGCTTGTAGCGCTTGCCGCTGCCGCACGGGCACAGCGCATTGCGCGGCGTGTCGGCGGGGATGTTCACGTGGCGAGGGCCTCGGCGTGCCGCGCACCCGTCGTGGCGAGGCCGCGCGTGCGCGTCACGTCGTCGTACGCTGCCGCGGCGATGCGCGCGCGGCGCCCCGGGTCGTCAATAAGTGACGAAAGTGCGGTGATCCATGCGTCGGCACGCGGCGCCGCCAGCACGCCGTTGACGCCGTCGACGATCGCATCGTCGTACGGCGGCCCCGCTCCGTAGACCGCGGGCGTGCGCATCGCGCCGTACTCGCGGTACTTGATGTCGGTCTTGAAGCTGTCGAAGCGCGACCCGGCGATCGGCGCCAGGCCGATGTCCCAGCGCCGCGACGATACGTAGGCCGCATAGCGCTCGTAGCCGTCGATGTGCGGCGTCAGGGAGACGTTGGGGGACAGCTCGAGCGCCTCGGGCATCCAGCCGACGAATTCGAACCGCACGCGTTCGCCATAGCGCGCACCGATCCCGCCGACGACCTCCGCGATCAGCGCCGACACCGACGGGCGCCGCGTCGTCGGATAGCCGATGCGAACCACGCCGTCCGGCGATGCGGGGGAAGCGGCGGGCGCACGTTGCCACAACCCAAGGTCGATGCCCGGGCGCACGAAGCGGACGTCGAGGCCGGGAAAGCGCGCGAGCAACGCGTCGCGCATGCGCGCGGACCACACGATGACCGACTTCGCCTGCGTGAGGAAGCTTGCGAGCGTGGCGCGTACCGCGGGATGCGCGTAGTGGCACGACTGGCGCGGGTCGACCTCGTCGTCCAGGGCCCAGAAGTTGTCGTCGATCAGGTAGGCGTAGTGCTGGCCGCGCGCAGCAAGGTACGCCGGCAGCCAAGCGAACTCGGGATGGCACAGGCGGACGACGAGCAACGGCCGGCCCCCGACGTCGGCGCCGAACAGGTGCTGCGCCGGCCGCATCTCGACGTCGCCGAACGCGCCCCTCAGCTCGCCGGCGGCCATCTGCGCGGAGGGCGTGTCGCCGTCGGCGATGATCAGCGGAACGCCGGCCGTGTCGGACATGGACTCCTCGATGGCGTGCGCGCGATGCTGGCGCTGCAGTGTAACAAAGCGCGCTCCGTCATCCGCGCACGACCGGCGCGACGGCGTCGCGCAGCGCCTCGAGGTACTGCGTTCCGGTCCGGGCGTCCGGCTCGAGGACGCAGCCTTCGGCCCATTCGTTCCACGCGTTGACGAACAGGAGCTGCTCGTCGCCGCGCAGGCGCGCGCGCGTGTCGCGCGCCATCGCCTCCGCCCAGTAGCCGAACAGCTCGGGGCTCGATCCCGCGAATACGGTGCTTCCGAGGCCGCGGCGCGGCGTGTTGTCCCACCCGGGCACGATGCAGCGCAATCGCTTCGCGTCCGACGCGTCGCGCCCGATCGATTGCGCGACGAGCGCGCGATAGCTCGTCACGATGCCGTTGAAGCCGGTCGCGAGCCCGCGCACGGTGGCGTTCATCCAATAGCTGTCGAACTGGTGAGGCGGAAATTCGACCGTCGCGTCGAAGCCGGCGCCGTCGAGCGGCGCGCGCGACGCGGTCTCGCACGCGACGAGGAAAGGATCGCGCTCGCCGGCCGCATGCGCCTGGTCGCGCCACGCCGCGGTGGTCGCGCCGAGATCCGGAATCAGCTGCGGCTTGTAGACGAGCAGCAACGGGCGTCCGTCGACGCGCACGTAGCGCCGGTCCGCGAACAGGCGCAGGAACGCGTCGAACAGCTTCCGGCTGTCGTCGAGGCCGTAGTGCTGCTCCATCAACAGCCCGTGGTCGCCGCCGTCCCAGCGGCGGCTCCAGTTCTCGTTCGCCCAGCACACGCAGAACGGGAAGTCGGGCGTGCCACGGGCGAGCATGGCCTCGAGCGGCCGCTCGAGCAGCCGGCGCCCGTTGAACCAGTAGAAGTAGTAGCAGAAGCCCGTCACGCCGTGCGCGCTCGCGAGCGCGGCTTGCCGGATCGCGACGCCGGGATCGTCGAGGTCGTACCAGCCGAGCTCGCCGGGCACGCGCGGCTGCGCGTGGCCGGGGAACAGCGGCTGCGCGCGACGCACGTTGGTCCATTCGGTGAAGCCCTCGCCCCACCACGCGTCGTTCTCGGGGATGCGGTGGTACTGCGGCAGGTAGAACGCGATCGTGCGCAAGGCCGTCAAGGCGCGAGTCTCGCGTGCGGCAACGGCGCGAGGTCGACGGGCGCTGCGGAATCGATGGCGACCCGCACGCGACGCCTGCGCTGCCCGGAGAGCTCGCGCAACCGGTCGATCACCGGCGCGACGCGTGAGCCGTCGACGACCAGTGCGACGGTGCGTGGCGCACCATCGATCGTCCAGTCGCCGAGCGGAACGTCGCTACCGACGGCGACGACGAAGTCGCGAACGCTCGTCGCCGCAAGGCGGGCTTCGTCGGCCTTGGCGATCCCGCCGTCGGCGAGCGGCTCGATCCGCACGACCTCGGCACCCCGCGCTTCGGCGTCGGCCGCGATCCGGTCGACGAGGGTGGGCGTGGCGCCGAGCGCGAGCACGAAGCAGCGCGTCCCTGCGCTCACGCCATTGAGCGGGCCGCCGTCCGCGTCGTCGACGAGCGGACGGTAACGCGGGAGGACCGCGCGGCTCACTTGCTCCTCCGCGAGCGCGCTGCGGCGGCCGCTTGCCACCAGCGCGAGGTTGCTCTGCGCGAGCGGGAGATCGGGCTTGAGCGCGATCGCCCGCGCGATGTCGGCCTCGGCGTGGTCGAAACGGTGCATCTGGAGCTGCGCGACGCCGCGCATGTGCCAGGCGTCGAACGTCGATGGCGCGCCGTCGATCACGGCGTCGTACGCGCGGATCGCATCGTCGAAGCGGCCCTCGCGCTGCGCGGCGAGCGCCTCGCGCATGCGCGCAACGAGCGAACCGGTCAGCGCGCCGTCGCCGGCGCTCGTGGCATCGACCTTGCCGTGGCAGTCCTTGTAGCGGCGCCCGCTCCCGCACGGGCACGGAGCGTTGCGCGACGCGGGCGGCGCGATGTCGGCCACCGTCGCTGCCGCCCTTCCTCCTTCGCCGGGCGCGTTGCGCGCCATGCGCGCTTCGTCGATGCGCGAGCGGGTCTCGCGATGCCAGTGCGCGAGGTCGCCGTGGTCGAAGAACGCGCGAACGGCGTCGCGGTCGGGCATCGGGATGTGGGTCGTCGCGATGTTGACGCCGCTACGGAAGGTCGCGAGCTTGCCGGCATGCTTGGCGGCGAAGCGCGCCATGGCGCGCATGTAGCCCTGGTCGTAGTTTCCGCCCGAGGCGTGGATGATCGCGAGGTCGAGCACGACACCCACGCGCCAGCCGGCGAGGTGCGCGCGGAAGCTGAAGTCGGTGTCGTAGCCGTGCCAGCCGTCGAGCGTCTCCGCGTCCCAGCCGAGCGCCAGCGCGGCGTCGCGCCGGGCGACGATGAAGATGCCTTCCAGCGCGACGATGTCGTCGATCTCGCGCGTCTCGCCGCCGAAGAACCCGGTGCTCAAGCCACCGTCGGGCGTCGGACCGGACATGGCGCCGTACAGGTACTCGGCGCCCGCGTCCATCCAGTTCATGGACACGAGCTTGCGCGCGCCGACCGGCGCGAAGACGTCGAAGCGCTCGAGGTGCCGCGCAAGGCGCGCGGGCAGGTCGTTCATCAGGAGCTCGATGTCGTCGTGGCAGAAGACGACCGGATCCCCGACGCTCCTCGCCAGGCCGCGCCGGTAGCCGTCGCACATCGACCGCGCGTCGTGAACGCCGACGATCTCGTAGGGAACGCCCGCGGTTGCGCGCTCGATCGAGCGGCTCACCGAAGCGAACTTCGTCGCGTCGATGCTGTTGATGACGAACGACAGCATGGCCGCGGACCGGCGCGATCAGTACGATCCCGGCGCCGCGAAGTTCTCGAAACGCGTGAACTCGCCCAGGAACGTCAGCCGCACCGTGCCGATCGGGCCATTGCGCTGCTTGGCGATGATGATCTCGGCCACGCCCTTGTCGGGCGTGTCCTCGTTGTAGACCTCGTCGCGGTAGATGAACAGGATCACGTCGGCATCCTGCTCGATCGCCCCCGATTCCCGGAGGTCGCTCATCACCGGGCGCTTGTTCGGGCGCTGCTCGAGCGAGCGGTTGAGCTGCGACAGCGCGATCACCGGCACCTGCAGCTCCTTCGCGAGCGCCTTGAGCGAGCGCGAAATCTCGGAGATCTCGGTCGCACGGTTCTCGCCCTGCGACGACGCCTGCATGAGCTGCAGGTAGTCGACGATGACGAGGCCGAGCGGCGCGTGCGCGCGGGCGATGCGCCGTGCACGCGAGCGCAGCTCCATGACCGTCAGCGCCGGCGTCTCGTCGATCAGGATCGGCGCATCGCTGAGGCGGCCGAGCGCGCCCGAGAGGCGCGTCCAGTCGTCGGCTTGAAGCTTCCCGGTGCGCAGGTTGTTCGACTGCAGGCGCCCGACCGAGGCGATCAGGCGCAGCGCGAGCTGGTT
>DATBSV010000059.1:0-19819 GCA_036559685.1 Casimicrobiaceae bacterium | reverse complement strand
CGTCGGTGCGCGGCGACCTGCTCGCGAAGCTCGGCCGCCACGGCGAGGCGCGCGCCGAGTTCGAGCATGCCGCGGAGCTCACGCGCAACGCGCGCGAGCGCGAGCTCATGCTCGAGCGTGCCGCGCGGGCCGCCCGGAACGCTGCGGAGGCCGTGCGATGACGACGCCCAGCGTGCGCATGCTCGGCCCCGACGACCTCGCGCTGTTCGACGACGACAGCACGTGCTTCGTCGACGGCGTCGATGCGCGCGTCGCCGCGTCGCTGCTCGACGACCCGTCGCGCCACGTCGCGATCGCGGTCGATGGCGGACGCGTCGTCGGCGTCGCCTTCGCGATGCAGCGCGAGGACCGGGACCGCGAGCTCGTGGTCGCCGACGTCGCCGTGGCGCCGTCCCATCGCCGGCGCGGCGTCGGCCGGCGCCTCCTCGCCGTCCTGCTCGAGCGCGGCCGCGCGCTCGGCTGCCACGAGGCGAGCGTCGAGGCCGGGCACGACGACGCCGCGCTCCGCGCGCTATGCGCCGCGGCCGGCGGCATCGAGGAGACGCCGACGCGGGTGCGGGTCGCGTTCGCGCTGCGCTGACCGACGCTGCGGCGGGATTCCGCCGGAGCCGGTCGTGCGTCACAATCGCGGTATGCCGGACTTCGACGCCTTCGTCGAACGCGCCTGGACCGACCACGCCGACGACCCGGCCGGCGTCGCCGCGCGCCTCGAGGGCTCGCTCGGCCTGGTCGTCGACGCGGCGCGCGTCGTTCCCTACGCGCGCCTGGCGGTCCACGTGTTCGGCGAGCATCTCGGTGAATGGGAACGCGGGACGCGCCTGCTCGCGCGCTTGAGCGAGCGGGCTAGGGTCGACGATGCCGCGCGCGCGGTGGCCCGGGGCATTGCGACGCTCGGCTACGCGGGCGGCGATGCATCGGCGCTCGACGGACTGGGCGTCGACGACCGTATCGCGGCGCTCGCGACCGCGTCGTCGGCGTTCGCGGCGCGCAGCGAGGTCGACCGAGCGCTCGACGCCTACGAGCAGGCGCTCGACATCGCTGCGCCGGGATTGGTCGACGGCTCGCCGGCGCTGCGCGCGCTGGCGGTCGGCGGGAACAACCTCGCCGCGGCGCTCGAGGAGCGGGACGACCGCACCGCGCGCCAGGTGCGTGGCATGGTCGCTGCGGCGCGCGCCGCACTCGCGTACTGGAAACGCGCCGGCGGCTGGATCGAGGAAGAGCGCGCCGAGTACCGGTTGTCGTGCGGCCTGCTGACCGCCGGCGAGGCGCACGAGGCGGCCGACCGCGCACGCCGTTGCCTCGCGATCTGCGATCGCCACGGCGCGCCCGCGTTCGAGCGCTTCTACGGCACGCTCGCGCTCGCGCGCGCCGATCGTGCGCTCGGCGATGGCGCTTCGTTCGTGCGCTTGCGCGATCGGGCGCGCGCGCTGCACGCGTCCATGCCCGACGACGAGCGCGAGGCGTGCGTCGCCGATCTCGCCGCGCTCGATCCGCGATGAGCCTCACGTCCCTCTTCGGCGTCGAACTGCCGATCATCCAGGCGCCGATGGCCGGCGTCCAGCTTCACGCGCTCGCGCTGGCCGTATCGAACGCCGGCGGCCTGGGCTCGCTGCCGTGCGCGATGCTGGATACCGGCGCGTTCGGCCGCGAGCTTGCGGCGCTCGCGAGCGGGACGCGGCATCCGTTCAACCTGAACTTCTTCGTGCATGTCCCTCCGGTGCCCGACGCAGCGCGCGAGGCGGCGTGGCGCGCCGCGCTCGCGCCCTACTACGCGGAGCTCGGCATCGACGTCCATGCGATTCCCGCCGGGCCGGGACGGCTGCCGTTCACGAAGGAGGCCGCGGACGCGCTCGACGCTATCCGGCCGGCCGTCGTGAGCTTCCATTTCGGCCTGCCGGACCCGGGGCTCGTCGCGCGCATCAAGTCGTGGGGCTCGAAGGTGATCTCGTCGGCGACGACGGTCGGCGAGGCGCGCTGGCTCGAGCGGCACGGCGTTGACGCCGTGATCGCGCAGGGCGTCGAAGCCGGGGGACATCGCGGCATGTTCCTGACCGACGACCTGACGACGCAGGTCGGCACGCTCGCGCTCGTGCCGCAGATCGTGCGCGCGGTACGCGTCCCGGTGATCGCGGCCGGCGGCATCGCCGATGCCAAGGGCGTCGCCGCGGCAATGGCGCTCGGCGCGGCGGGCGCGCAGGTCGGCACCGCGTATCTCCTGTGCCCCGAGGCGACGACGACGCCCATCCACCGCGCGGCGCTCGCGGGCGAGCACGCCGGCCACACGGCGCTCACGAACCTCTTCACCGGGCGGCCTGCGCGCGGCATCGTGAATCGCCTGATGCGCGAGCTCGGGCCGATGAGCGGCGTGCCGCCGGCGTTCCCGCTCGCGACCTCGGCGATCGCGCCGCTTCGCGCGCAAAGCGAAGCGCGCGGCTCGGGCGACTTCTCGCCGCTGTGGTCGGGGCAGAACGCGTCCGGCTGCAGGGCCGAGCCCGCGGCGCGGCTGACGCGCGCGCTCGCGGGCGTCGGGTGACGCGCCGGCGGATCGGGAGTACGCTAGGTCGACGCGTGCACGAGGCGACCCACGCCGTGGAACCCCTCCTCGTCCTGATCCTGCTGCCGATGGGCGTCGGCGCGCTCGCGGAGGCCATCTTCCGCGACGCGAGGCGCGCGTCGCTGGCGGCGGCGGCAGGCTCGGCCATCGCCGTCGGGTTCGCCGTGCAGGCGCTCGACCGCAACGAGAGCTGGAGCTGGATCGCCGCGGTGCTCGTGTCGCCGCTGCCGATCGCGCTCGCGATCGCCACCGTGCTGTTCTGGTACGGCCGCACGACCAAGCGCATGCGCTGAACGGCGTTGCCGCGCGCCGGTGCGTTCGGCACAATTCGCGCGGACCGCGGCACGCATCGCCGCCGTAGTTGCCGCATACAACAACATGGGGGAGATCGTCATGGGACTTCGTTTCCTGCAAATCGCCGTCGTCTATCTCGTCGTCGGCGCATCGCTCGGCCTCTACATGGGCCTGACCCAGGTGTTCATCCTCGCGCCGGTGCACGCGCACCTGCTCCTGCTCGGCTGGGCGTCGCTCGCGCTCGCGGGCATCATCTACCACCTGTACCCGGCCGCGGGAACGACCAGGCTCGCGCGCATCCACTTCTGGGCGCACAACCTGCTGCTGCCGATCTTCATGGTCGCGCTCGGCGCATTGCTCAAGGGCAACGCGGGCGCCGGGCCGGTCGTCGGCATCGTCGCGATCGCGATGCTCGCCGCGCTGGCGTGCTTCGCCGTGAACGTGCTGATGAACGCGAAACCCGCGGCGTAACGGGGGTGTCGCGCACGACGGACAGCGTCCTCGCGACCCCGGGCACGCTGCCGAAACGTTTGTGACAGAATCGCGGTGCCCCATCCCGGGGCGCCGATCGACGTCGCGGGACCCGTGGGCAACATACTCGTCGCGCTGTTCGCCATCACGCTGTGCCTGGTGAACGCGCTTGTGTGGACGTTCGTGTCCGACATGCCGGTCGCGGGCGTCGGGTGGGTGATCGCGGCGGGACTGTGCTACTGGCTGCAGAAATGGTCGAAGGGCTAGAAGCCCGACGATGCCCAAGGAGCTCGCGATGCCCGCCTACCTGATCGCCCGCGTCCACGTCACCGATCCCGAGCGCTACAAGGGCTACGCCGCGCTGACGCCGGCCGCGATCGCGAGGTACGGCGGCCGCTTCGTCGTGCGCGGCGGCGCCGTCACGACGCTCGAGGGGGCGCCCGAGAACGATCGTGTCGTCGTCATCGAGTTCCCCTCGGTCGAGCGCGCGCGCGAGTTCTGGTCCTCGCCCGAGTACGCCGAGGCCAAGTCGAAGCGCCTGGGTGCGGCCACCGGGCAGTTCATCCTGATCGACGGCTACGCCGGCTGACGGCGCCGAACCGACACGCGCCACAACAGTCCTACCGGAATCGTCCCGTTCGCCCCCCGCCCGGCGCGGACTTTGCGTACGGGCGGATTGTCACTATGCTAGGGCTCGTCCGGGACCGCCGTCGGGCCGCCGGACACCCCTGACTCCAGGACCGCCATGCGCCGTTCCGCGCTCTACAGCCGATCCCCGCGACGCGATGCCGCCGGGCAGGGGGCGCCAGCGCCCGCCGCCGCGACGCCGGCCGCCGAGCCCGCCGTCGCGGCGCGCCGCGCTCGCTTCGCATTCGCGCAACGCCATGAGCGTTGGCTCGCGCTCGTCGCGGGCCTGTTGATCGGCGCGATCGCCATCTCGGTGTGGATGCAGCAGAAGCCGACGGCGCGACCGTTGACGCAGAAGGACATCGACGGCGCCGTGCTGCACACGCTCGCGACGCAGTCGCTGCCGTCGCGCGCGGCGAAGGCGTACGAGGCGGTGCGCCCGTCGGTCGTCAAGGTCATCGGGACCGGCTACCCGGACGACAAGAAGGACGAAGCGAAGAAGGACGAAGCGAAGCCCGACGACAAGAAGGCCGACAAGGCGGACAAGGCCACGAAGGACGCGAAAGCGCAGAAGGACGCGTCGAAGCCCGACAACAAGCGTGCCGAGGCCAAGCCGGCGCCGAAGCCCGCCGCGCCCGACGAGAAAAAGGGCGACGGCGCGCCGCTGCCGGACGGCCACCCGCCGATCGGCAAGGGCATCGGCATCGGCACCGGCGTGGTGATCGTCGACAGCAAGGGCATCATCCTGACCAACCTGCACGTCGTGCTCGGCGCGACGAAGATCACCGTCGTGTTCTTCGACGGCATGGAGTCGGAAGCGACGGTGATCGGCGTGCAGCCCGAGCACGACCTCGCGGTGCTCAAGGCGTCGAAGCTGCCCGACGATCTCAAGGCCGCGGTGCTGCGCTCGACGCAGGACCTCGCGCCCGGCGACGAGGTCGTCGCCGTCGGCTTCCCGTTCGGCATCGGTCCGTCGGCGTCGGCGGGCATCATCTCCGGCCTCAAGCGCGAGTACCGCTCGCCCGAGGGCAAGCGTCTCCTGACCAACCTGATCCAGTTCGACGCGGCGGCGAACCCCGGCAATTCGGGCGGGCCGCTCGTCACGATGGACGGCGAGGTCGTCGGCATCGTCACGGCGATCCTCAACCCGACCGACCAGCGCGTATTCGTCGGCATCGGCTTCGCGGTGCCGATCGAGAACGCCGCGTCGGCGGTCGGGATGTCGCCGTTCTGATCCGCTCCGTTCACGCGGTCGTCCGATCGCCGATCGCCGCCCGCCCGCTTCACGCCTCACCACGCCCAAGGCCCGCATGGATCCCCATTCCTTCGCCCCGACCAACCACGCGCCGCTGCCCGAGCGCATCCTCTACGAGGTCAAGAAGGTCGTCGTCGGCCAGGACGCGTTCCTCGAGCGCGTGCTGGTCGCGATCCTCGCGCAGGGGCACCTGCTCGTCGAAGGCGTCCCGGGCCTCGCGAAGACGCTGACCGTCAAGACGCTCGCGCGCACGATCCGCGGCACGTTCAAGCGCATCCAGTTCACGCCCGACCTGGTGCCCGCCGACCTGGTCGGCACGCGCATCTACAACCAGAAGTCCGGCGAGTTCTCGACCTCGCTTGGGCCCGTGTTCACGAATCTCCTGCTCGCGGACGAGATCAACCGCGCGCCGGCAAAGGTGCAGAGCGCGCTGCTCGAGGTCATGCAGGAGCGCCAGGTCACGATCGCGGGCGACACGCATCGCGTGCCCGACCCGTTCCTCGTGATGGCGACGCAGAACCCGATCGAGACCGAGGGCACCTACCCGCTGCCCGAGGCGCAGGTCGACCGCTTCATGATGAAGGTGCTGGTCGGCTACCCGAGCGAGACCGAGGAATTCGTGATCGTCGAGCGCGTGACCGGCTCGTCGCAGGACGTGCTGCCGGTCGCGACGACCGACCAGCTCGCCGCGCTGTACCGCGAGTGCCGCTCGGGCTACGTCGACCCGGCGCTGATGCAGTACGCGGTCAGGCTGGTCGCGGCGACGCGCGACCCCGAGCGCCACGGCGTCAAGGACATCGCCCGCTACATCACGTTCGGCGCGAGCCCGCGCGCGACCATCGGGCTCGTCGAAGGCGCGCGCGCGCTCGCGTTCCTGCGCGGCCGCGCGTACGCGCTGCCCGAGGACCTGATCGACATCGCCCCCGACGTGCTGCGCCACCGGCTGTCGCTGTCGTACGAGGCGCTCGCCGACGGTGTCACGGCCGACGCGCTGGTCCTCGCGATCCTGCGCTCGATCGCCGCGCCGGAAAAGCCGCTGGAGACCCATGTCGCCCTCACCGAGCGATCCTGAGACGCTGCTGCGCAAGCTCGAGTGGACGGTCCTGCGCCGTCTCGACGGGCTCCTGCAGGGCGACTACCGGACGCTGTTCCGCGGCTTCGGCCTGGATCTCGCGGATCTCCGCGAGTACCAGTACCACGACGACGTCCGGCACATCGACTGGAACGTCACCGCGCGCCTGCAGACGCCGTACGTGCGCGAGTACATCGAGGACCGCGAGGTCAGCGCGTGGTTCCTGCTCGACCTCTCCGCGTCGGTCGACTTCGGCAGCGCAGCGAAGCGCAAGCGCGCGGTCTCGCAGGATTTCGTCACGGTGCTCGCGCGGCTCCTGACGCGACACGGCAACCGGATCGGCGCGATCCTGTACGGCGACAAGGTCGACACGGTGATCCCGGCGCGCGGCGGCCGGCGCCAGGTGCTGCACCTGCTGCACCGGTTGTCGACGCGGGCCGAGACGCCGCGCTCGCAAGGCACCAAGCTCCAGGACCTCCTGACGCACGCGCTGTCGATCGTGCCGCGCCGCTCGCTCATGTTCGTCGTGTCCGACTTCATCAGCGAGCCCGGCTGGGGCAAGGCGCTCGGCTATCTCGCGAAGCGCCATGAGACGATCGCGGTGCGACTCTACGATCCGCTCGAGCGCGCGCTGCCCGACCTAGGAATGGTGATCGTCGAGGACAGCGAGACCGGCGAGCAGCTGTTCGTCGACACGCACGACCGCGGGTTCCGCCGTCGCTTCGCCGAGGCCGCCGAGCGGCGCGAGAACGCGGTGCGCGACGCGCTGGTGAGTGCCGGCGTCGACGCGCTCGAGCTCGCGACCGACGACGACATCACCGGCGCCATCATGCGCTTCGCCGACCTGCGCAAGCGCCGCTCGCAGCTCGCCGTCGGCGGCGGGCTTCCCAAGCACATCGAGGCACGCCGTGTCGTTCCAGTGGCCTGAGCTGCTCTGGGGCCTCGCGGTCCTGCCGCTGCTCGCGTTCTTCTACGCGTGGCTGCAGCGGCGCCGCAAGCGCCTCGCGCTCAAGTACGCGAACCTGTCGCTCGTGCGCGAGGCGATGACGCGCGGCGCCGGCTGGCGGCGCCACGTGCCGCCGCTCCTGCTCCTGATCGCGATCGCACTGATGGTCGTCGCGACCGCGCGCCCCGAAGGCGAGATGCTGCTGCCGACGCGCCAGGAGACGATCATCCTGGCGATCGACGTGTCGGGCAGCATGAAGGCGACCGACGTCCTGCCCACGCGGCTCGCGGCGGCGCAGGAGGCCGCGCGCGCGTTCGTCGCCGAGCTGCCGAAGACCACGAAGGTCGGCATCGTCGCGTTCGCCGGCACCGCGTCGCTCGTGCAGCCGCCGACCAATGCGAAGGACGAGCTGCTCGCGGCGATCGACCGCTTCCAGCTGCAGCGCGGCACCGCGGTCGGCAGCGGGATCCTCGTGTCGCTCAAGACGATCCTGCCCGACGTCGAGTTCGACCTTCGCAGCCAGAACCCGCGCCCGAAGCCCGACGGCCCGCGCCCGCTCGGCTCCGATCCGACCAAGGAACGCAAGGCACCGCCGGCGCCCGTCGAGCCGGGAACGCACCAGACCGCGGTCATCGTGCTGCTCACCGACGGCCAGACGACAACCGGCCCCGACCCGATCGAGTCGGCGAAGATGGCCGCCGAGCGCGGCGTGCGCGTCTACACGGTCGGCGTCGGCACGCCGAAGGGCGAGATCATCGGCGCGGAAGGCTGGTCGATGCGCGTGCGCCTCGACGAGGAGGCGCTCAAAAACATCAGCAACGTGACGCGCGGCGAGTATTTCTACGCCGGCGACGCGAACGACCTCAAGAAAGTCTACGAAGGCCTGTCGACGCGCTTCTCGTTCGAGAGGAAGGCGATCGAGGTCACCGCCGTGTTCGCGGCCGTCGCGGCCGTCGTGACGATCCTCGCCGCGGCGCTTTCGGTTCTCTGGTTCCATCGCATCCTGTGACCGACCCGTTCGAGCGCTCGGACATGACGTTCGAGTTCCCGGAAGGCGTCAAGCCGTTCCGGGCCGGCGACTGGTTCCAGACCTGCACCGACGTGCGGCCTGGCGCGCACGTTCATTTCGTCCGTGTGGCCGACGACTACGTCGAGATCCACGCCGCGACACCAGCGATGATCGACCGCGTCGAGGTCTACCGCTGCGAGCTCGGCCGCAACAGCGACCACATCGTGTTCATCCGGTTGCCGAAGCTGTCGTCCTGACCTGCACGCGCGAGCGTGACCGCACG
Source organism: Casimicrobiaceae bacterium (assembly GCA_036559685.1). Classification (GTDB taxonomy): domain Bacteria; phylum Pseudomonadota; class Gammaproteobacteria; order Burkholderiales; family Casimicrobiaceae; genus VBCG01. The sequence continues at coordinate 11,308 of DATBSV010000059.1, read as the reverse complement.
ATGAGCCAGGCCGACCTCGCGCGCGACCTCGCGACGATCCGCAGCGGACTGCCCGCGCGCGACGGCAAGCGCCACCGCGTCGTCGTGGTCGGGGCCGGCATGGCGGGGCTCGTCGCCGCGTACGAGCTCGCGCGAGCGGGCCACGACCCGGTGCTGCTCGAGGCGCGCCAGCGCGTCGGCGGGCGCGTCTACACGATGCGCGAGCCGTTCGCCCCCGGTCTGTATGCCGAGGCCGGCGCGATGCGCATCCCGCTCGCGCACAAGCTCACGCTCGCGTGCGTCGAGCGCTTCGGCCTCAACGTCAAGCATTTCACGACGCACAACCCGAACGCGTACTGCCACCTGTTCGGCAAGCGGCTACGGCTCGCCGAGTTCGAGGCGAACCCGGACCTGCTCGGCGGCGAGCTCGCCGAGCACGACCGCGGCCTCACGTCGGGCGCGCGTTGGGAAGAGGTACTGAAGCCGTTCGCGCAGCGCATCGAGAAGGACGGCGACGCGGCGTGGAGCGCGATCGTCGCGCAGTACGACGGCTACTCGACGCGCGAGTTCCTCGAGGAGCAGGGGTGGTCGGAGGCGGCGATCGAGCTGTTCGGACTCGTCTGCAACCAGGAAGCGCTGATGAACGCCTGCTTCCTCGAGCTCCTGCGCGAGGAGGTCGGGCGCTTCTACACCGACATGGTGCGCATCGACGGCGGATCGGACCAGCTGCCCAACGCGTACCTGCCCGCGCTGCGCGACCGCATCCGCTTCGGCGCGCGCATGATCGCGCTCGACCAGTCGGAGACCGGCGTGACCGTGCACTACCAGACGGCCGCCGGACGCGCGCACGTCCAGGCCGACTACGCGATCGTCACGATTCCCTATCCGGTGCTGCGCCACGTCGAGGTGCTGAAGCCGTTCTCGCACGCGAAGCGCCGCGCGATCCGGCAGCTGCGCTACGACGCGTCCGCGAAGATCTTCTTCCAGTGCCGGCGCCGGTTCTGGGAGGACGACGACGGCATCGTCGGCGGCGGCACCGTCACCGACCTGCCGATCCGCAACCTGTACTACCCCGACGCGGGACGCGCGACCGGCCGCGGCGTGCTGCTCGCGAGCTACACGTGGTCCGAAGACGCGCAGCGCTGGGGCTCGCTGCCGCCCGACGAGCGCATCGCGCAGGCGCTCGAGAACGTCGCGCAGATCCACCCGCAGGTCGTCGACTGCTTCGAGGTCGGCGCGTCGTGGATGTGGCACGACGACCCGTACGCCGGCGGCGCGTTCGCGCTGTTCGAGCCCTCCCAGCAGGGCCTGTTGCACGAGCACATCATCGCGCCCGAGGGACGCGTCCATTTCGCCGGCGAGCACGCTTCGCTCGCGCACGCCTGGATCCAGGGCGCGATCGAATCGGGGCTGCGCGCCGCGCGCGAGATCCACGAGCGCACGAACTGAGCCCGCAGCGTCAGCCCGCCTTGTAGAACACGTAGTCGGCCGAGTACGGCACCGTCGTCTTCGCGCCCTTGCTGGACGCGTCACACGGCATCGACGGTGCTACGCCGCCCTTCGTGTTGACGCGCTGGATGTAGGTGACATCCTTCAGCGCGCCGGTGCCGCCTTCGGCCTTGACGAGCTGGAACGGAATGTTGCCGGCCGACGCCGGCGCGACCGCGACCTGCTTGCCGGTGACCTTCGCGCCGTCGTTCGTTTCCCACGTCGGGCCGCCGTAGTACTTGCCCATCGGCGCCATCGACTTCGCATCGGCGAGCTTCGCGTCGGGACCGGCGAACGCCCACTCGAACACCGCGGCGTTGTCGGCCTTCGCGCGGCATTCGTAGGTCAACAGGCCGGTGCCGGTCCAGGTCATCGCGGGCTTCTGGCCGGCGGGCGCCTGCACGGCGGCGGGCACGTCGTTCGCATGGGCTTGCAGGGAGGCGCACGCCAGCACTGCCGCCGCCAGCATCGAGGGGGTCCTGCGCATCGTAGATCTCCGGAGTCGGCCGGGCGGATGCCCGTCCGTCCCCGTACGGGGAAAACCCGGAAGCGGATGCAGGCGCCGGGCCGGTCAGCCGGCGAGGCGGCGCAGGAGCGCGAGGACCTTCTCGAAGCGCGGCCCGTAGGGCGGGTACAGGAGCTTCGCCGCGGTGAAGCGCGGCTGCACGAACACGCTCTTGTCGTGGCTGAACGTGCGAAAGCCGGTTTCGCCGTGGTACGCGCCATGGCCCGACGCGCCGACGCCGCCGAACGGCAGCCCCTCGTGCGCGAAATGCCACAGCGTGTCGTCGAGCGTGACGCCCCCGGCGAGCGTCTCGCGCAACAGCCGCTCGCGCGTCGCGCCCCTGGCGCCGAACGCGTAGAACGCGAGCGGGTGCGGACGGCGGTTCACCGCGGCGATCGCGTCGTCGAGCGTCGCATAGGCCTCGATCGGCAGCAGCGGCCCGAAAATCTCCTGCCGCATGACCTCCATGTCCCCGGTCGCGCCGACGATCAGCGTCGGCGGGATGCGACGCGTCCTGGGGTCGGGCGCGAGGCCGGGCGGCAGCGTCACGATGCGCGCTCCCTTCGCGCGCGCATCGTCGATCAGCGCCACGAGACGAGCGAAATGCCGTGCGTCGACGATCGACGTGTAGTCGTCGTCGCGCATCGGGTCGGGATACAGCGCGCGCACGGCGTCGCGCATCGCGTCGACGAAGGCGTCGACGCGCGCGGCCGGCACGAGCGCGTAGTCGGGCGCGATGCAGGTCTGGCCCGCGTTCAGGAGCTTGCCCACCGCAATTCGCGGCGCGACGAGCGCCAGGTCCGCCGACGCGTCGACGATCGCCGGGCTCTTGCCGCCGAGCTCGAGCGTCACCGGCACGAGATTCTCGGCGGCCGCCATGGCGACCAGCCGCCCCACGGCCGTCGAGCCGGTGAAGAACAGGTGGTCGAACGGCAGGCGCGAGAACGCCGCGCCGATCTCGGCCCCTCCGTTCACGACGACGAACTCGTCCGGCGCGAAGCGCGCCGCGGTCGCCTGCTCGAGGAGCGCCGACGTCGCCGGCGTCACCTCGGACGGCTTCAGCATCACGCGGTTGCCCGCGGCGAGCGCCGCGATCGCCGGCGCCAGCGCCAGCTGCACCGGGTAGTTCCATGGGCTGACGACGCCCGCGACGCCCAGCGGCTGCGGAACGACGTACGCCCGACCGGGCTTGAGGTGCAGCGGCGTGGGCACGCGTCGCGGCCGCATCCATCGATTGAGCTCGCGCATTGCGTGACGCGCGGCCGACGCGACGATGTAGAGCTCGGCGAGCCTGGTCTCGTGCGACGAGCGGTGGCCGAAATCGCGGTCGATCGCCGCCACGAAGTCGTGCTCGCGCTCGCGCACGATCGCAAGCACGCGTGCGAGGCGGTCGCGACGGACCTTCGCGCTCGGGTAAGGGTCGCGCGCGTGCGCGTCCTTCAGCGCCGCGAACCGCCGCGCGAGCTCGCCGTCCGGCGCGCTCATCCCGCCCGACCGATCATCGCGCTCCGGCAGGCGACGGGCGACCGAGGTCGCGCGCGAGCGCTCCGGCGCGCGCACCGTGCAGGTCGGCGCATGCCGGGTCCTGCTGCGTGCAGCGCACGAGGTCGACGCCGGCGGCCGCGTCGTCGCCGAGCTGCATCAGCACGATCGCGCGCTCACCGAGCCACAACGGCGGCGCGTTCCCGACAAGCGCCTTGTCGTACGCCGCGCGTGCGCCCGCCCAGTCGCCCGACGACGCGAGCGCGACGGCGAGGCGGCGGTGATCGTCGGGCGTGTCGCGCGCCTCCGCGGCATGGCGAAGGTCGTCGACGGCCTTGGCGGTCTCGCCGGCATCCAAGCGCGCGACGCCGCGGTCGGCGCGCCACGCGGTGGTCGTCGGCGCCGCGATACCATTGCGCCCGCCGAGCTCGAGGGCGCGATCGAGGTCGGCGATGCCCTTCGCCGGCTGCCGCGCCTTGACCCACGCGCGGCCGCGCGCTGCGTAGGCGTCGGCGTCGTTGGCATCGAGCTCGATCGCGCGCGTGAAGTCGGCGATCGCGAGACTCGGGTCGGACGCCGAATAGCCACGTTGGCGATACGCTGCCGCCCACTCGGGGCGTTTTGCAATCACCTTGTCGAAGTTCACGCGCGCGTCGTCCATGCGCCCGATCGAGAGCGCCTGCACGCCGTCCGCGTACGCCTGGTCGACCGCGTTGCGCTCGAGCTGCCGCCACGCGAGCGCGACGATGCCGACGATGACGACGGCGAGCACGATGAGCGCGGTCCAACGCAACACGGGGCGCCCCTCGCCGATCGGGATGCCGCCCTGGCCGTCGTCGATGCCGGTGGGGTCGTAGCGCGACGACGACTTCGCGCGCGGCGTGGGTGTCGGCGTCTTCTTGGGCGTGGGAGTGGGCGCGGGGCTCATCGGATCATCCGTGGAGAGCGGCGCGCGTCGCCGCGCCGAGGGAGGATTGAGCGGCCCGCGCGGCCGCCGAGTACGGCGCGGCGCGCAGGAAGCCATGAACGAGCCCGGGCGCCTCGACGAGCGTCGCGCGCGTCCCGGCGGCGTCGAGCCGCGCGGCGAGCGAGACGCCCTCGTCGTGCAGCGGGTCGATCTCGGCGACGACGACGTGCGCGGGCGGGAGATCGGCGAGCGCGTCGCGCGTCGGTACCGCGCGCGCGCTCCGGTCGTCCGCGCCGGCGGGCAGGTACTGCGACCAGTACCACATCATGTCGTCGCGCGTGAGCGTCGGCGACAACGCGTGCGCGCGGTACGAGCGCGTGTCGAAATGCGGCTCGACCGTCGGGTAGACGAGCAGCAGGAACGCGATGCGCGGCCCGCCGTGGTCGCGCGCCTCGATCGCGCACGAAAGCGCGAGGTGCGCGCCGGCGCTGTCTCCACCGACCGCGATGCGCGTCGCGTCGATGTCGAGCGCGCGGGCGTGCTCGACGAGCCACCGAAGCGACGCATAGGCGTCGTCGTTGGGCGCCGGGTACGGGCTCTCGGGCGCGCGCCGGTAGTGCACGCTCGCGACGACCGCATCCGCGTCGCTCGCGAGCGCCGCGCACGGGCCGTCGTGGGTCGCGAGGCTGCCGGCGACCCAGCCGCCGCCGTGCAGGTAGAGGATCGCGGGCAACGTTCCGCTTCGGGGCCGGTAGATGCGCACGGCGAGCTCGCGGCCCGGCAGCGCGATCCACGCGTCGCCGCGCGCGACCGCGTCCTCGGGCGCCGGGTAGCGCCGGATCACGAGCTCCATGCGCGTGCGGCGCGCGTCCGGCGTGGTCGCCGCGAGCGGCGGGACGTCGGCGGCGACGCGGGCGAGGTAGTCGGCGACTTGCGGGTCGAGCGGCATCGGGGGCGCGCGCGCGAGTGGGCGCGCGCGTCCCCAACTATACCGTGCGAGCGAAGGGCCGCCCCGAGCTCGCTGCCCCCCGGGGGGAAGCGTGCGTAGCCCGCTTCGGGGGGATCACACCGGGGATCACGCCGCCGTGGGAGCCGGGACCCGCGCCGGCCGCAGGACCGCGACGGTGCCCGCGATGACGAACGCCGCGCCGCCGAGCATCGCTGGCGTGACCGCCTCGCCCAGGAACACGACGCCCCACAGCATGCCGAGCGCCGGCATCAGGAACGTGACCGTCATCGCGCGCGTGGGGCCGATGTCGCGGATCAGCCGGAAGTACAACAGGTAGGCGACAGCGCTGCACAGGAGGGCCAGCGCAGCGACGTTCGCCGCGACCGACGCGGTGATCGGGCCGGGGATCGGGAACGGCAGCGCGAGCGGAAGCATCGCCACGCCGGCGAAGAGCTGGCTCCATCCGGCGATCGCCTTCGGCTCGAGCCCGCCGCCGCGACGCTTGAGCCAGATCCCCGCAAGCGCGTAGCACAGCGCTGCCGCGAGGCTCGCGACGACGGCCGCGATGACCGCCGGCGATAGCGCGAGCGGCCCCGCGCCGCTCACCATCGCGACGCCCGCGGCGCCGGCGACCAGGCCCGCGATCTTGACGGCGTCGAGGTTGTCGGCGAGCCACAGCGCGCCGAGCACCGCCGAGAACATCGGCGACGCGGCGTTCAGAACGACGAGGTACGACGCGGGCAGCGTCTGCGCGGCCCACGCGAACAAGAGAAATGGCGCTGCCGAGTTGATCAGCCCCACGATCAGGTACGCACGCCAGTTGCGCCGCACGTCGGCGTGGAATCCGACGAGCGCGAAGAACGCGCAAAGCGCGACGCCGGCGATGAGCATGCGCAGCGTAGCCGTCCATACCGGCCCGAGCGGCGCGACGACCACGCGGATGAAGACGAACGACAGGCTCCAGATGATCGCGAGCGCGACCAGCCTTGCGACGTCCGCGCCTTGCATTCGGCTCATGTCCGGCCTTCGAGCTTCAGCAAGGCGCGCTTGCGATCGAGCCCGCCCGCGTAGCCAGTCAGTGCCCCGTCGGCCCCGAGGATCCGGTGGCAGGGCACGACGACGATCAGCGGATTGCGCCCGATCGCGGCGCCGACGGCACGCACGGCCTTGGGACAGCCGAGGCGTTTCGCGATCTGGCCGTAGCTCGTCGTCTCGCCCGCAGGGACTTTCGCGATCGCGCGCCACACGCGCTGCTGGAACGCAGTGCCGTCAGGCGCGATCGCGAGGTCGAAGCGCGCACGCTTGCCGGCGAAGAATTCGTCGAGCTGCTTGCCCGCCTCCCGCAGCACCGGGTCGTCCGGCGCCTCGCGCCAGCTCGCATCGGCCTCGGCGTCGTATTTCTGGCCGTCGAACCAGATCCCGACCAGCGCACCGGCGCGCGCGGCGATCCGGACCGTGCCGAGCGGCGTGCCGCGCCGGCACCAGAACGTCATCGTATTCGCTTTCATGTCGATCCTTTCCAAAGATGCATCACCGCGTACGCGCGCCACGGGCGCCACGCCGCGCTCTTCGCTTCCGCCCGCGCCGCGGTTGTCACGCCGAGCACGCGCCGCACGACGAGGTCGCCGGCGAGGAACGCGTCGGGCCAGCGCAGCGCGCGCATGGCGATGTAATGGGCAGTCCAGTCGCCGATGCCGGGGAGCGCTCGCAACGCGTCGAGCGTCGTCTCGACATCCACCCCGGGCTCGAGCGTCAGCGCGCCGCCCGCGACCGCTTCGGCCAGCGCGTGGATTGCACGGGCGCGCGAGGCGACGAGCCCCGCGCGCGCGAGCTCCTGCGGCGCAAGCGCGGCGATCGCGCTCGCGTCGGGGAACAACCTGCCGGGCTGTGTGCCGGATGCGGCCACGCTCGTGCCATGCGCCGCGACGAGCCGCCCGACCAGCGTGCGCGCAGCCTTCACCGACACCTGCTGGCCGACGATCGCGCGCACCGCCAGCTCGAAGCCGTCGAACGTCCCGGGCACGCGCAGCCCGGGATGCGCATGCGCGAGCGCGCCGAGCGTCGCGCCGATCTCGCGCGGGTCCGCGGCGAGGTCGAACGCGTGACGCACGCGGCCCAGCACCGCCGGGACGACATGCGCGAGTGACGGCGAGACGATCACACGCAGTGCATGCTTGCGCGCGAGCTGGCGTATCTCGACATGTCCGGCATGGAGCGTTCCGCCGCGGTGGATCGCGACGCTACGCACGTAGCCGTTCGAGCCGACCGCCTCGAGGCCCTCGACGGCACGCATGCGCAGGAACGCGAGCATCGCCTCGAAGTCGTACGGCGGACGGTAGGCGAGATCGAACGCCAGCCCGTCGGTCGACTCGGCACCGCCGGCATCGCGCCGCAGCCGCGACGGCGCCATCCGGTAGCGATCGCGGAACAGCGCATTGAAGCGGCGCACGCTCGCGAAACCGCTCGCGTGCGCGATGTCGGTGACCGGCAGGCGCGTGTCGGTGAGCAGGCGCTTGGCGAGCAGCAGGCGGTGCGTCTGCGCGTACTCGACCGGCGAGACCCCGAACTCCGCGTCGAACACGCGCCGGAGATGCCGGTCCGAGACGCCGACGCGCGCGGACAGGCGAGCGAGCCCGCCGTCGTCCATCACGCCCGACTCGATCAGGTCGACCGCGCCCTGCGCGAGCCGCGACGCCGCGTCGATCGCCGCGTGGCCGGGCGCGAGCTCGGGCCGGCAGCGCAGGCACGGCCGGAAACCGCGCGCCTCCGCGGCCGCGGCGCTCGCGAAGAACCGGCAGTTCTCGCGACGCGGCATGCGCACGTTGCACACCGGGCGGCAATAGATGCCGGTCGTCGCGACGCCGACGTAGAAGCGGCCGTCGAAGCGGGCATCGCGCGCGGAGAGCGCCTTCCAGCAGGCGTCGGCGTCGAGGTTCATGCACGCATCTTACGCGCGGCTCCGCCCCGGGACTGGCCGTTTTCGGACCGGATATCGGCTGTGGCATCATCGCCCGCAACCGCCTCGCCGGAGACCGCCTCATGCCACGCACGCTTCGCTTTCCTGCCGCTCTGGCCGCCCTCGCCGCGGCGCTCGCGGCGCCTTTTGCGGCGCACGCGCAGGCGCCCGATCGCATCGTCTTCGCGACCGACTGGCTCGCGCAGGCCGAGCACGGCGGCTTCTACCAGGCGCTCGCCGAGGGGATCTACAAGAAATACAACCTCGACGTCACGATCAAGATGGGCGGACCGCAGGTGAACGGGCTGCAGCTCCTCGCCGCGGGACAGATCGACGTCGCGATGGCCGACGGGCTGCAGGCGCTCTCGGCCGTCGAGCAGAACGTGCCGGTCGTCGCGATCGCCGCGACGTTCCAGAAGAACCCGACCGTCATCATCGCGCATCCGGGCACGACCAAGGTCGAGCAGCTCAAGGGCAAGCCGATCGCGATCGCGGCGGCGGCGAACACGACCTACTGGCCCTGGCTCAAGGCGCAGTTCGGCTTCACCGACGCCCAGAAGCGCCCGTACGCTTTCTCGGTGCAACCGTTCCTCGCCGACAAGACGCTCTCGCAGCAGGGTTTCGCGACGTCCGAGCCGTTCTCGATCGAAAAGGCCGGCGTCAAGCCGAACGTGTTCCTGCTCGCCGACTACGGCTACCCGCCGTACTCCGAGGCGCTGGTCGTGCGCAGGGACACGCTCGACCAGCGCGAAGCGGTGCTCGAGCGCTTCGTGCGCGCGTCGGCCGAGGGCTGGAAGAGCTACCTCGCGAACCCGGCGCCCGGCAACGCGCTCATCCGCAAGGACAACCCGCAGATGAGCGACGAGCTCCTGGCGTTCGGCCACCGCAAGATGAAGGAGCACGGGATCGTCGAAAGCGGCGACGCGGCGAAGAACGGCCTCCTGACGATGACCGACGCGCGCTGGCGCGCCACGGTCGAGTTCCTGAAGATCACGCGGCTCGCGAAGCCCAACGTCGATTACTCGAAGGCGTGGAGCCTCAACGTCGTGCGGAGCATCAGGGTCCTCCCCTGAGCGCGTCGCCCTCCGCGGCCGACCGCTCGCAAGCGCCGGCCGTCGCCGTCGCGCGCGCGACCAAGACCTGGCCGAACGGCACGCGCGCGCTCGACGCGATCGACCTCGACGTCCGCCGCGGCGAATTCCTGACCATCCTCGGCCCGTCGGGCTGCGGCAAGTCGACGCTGCTGCACCTGATCGCGGGGCTCGAGACGCCGTCGTCGGGCGCGATCGCATGGTGGGGCGGACCGTTGGCCGCGACCGGCGTCGCCGGCAAGCGGCTCGCGATGGTGTTCCAGTCGCCTACGCTCATGCCGTGGGCGCGCGTCGACGCGAACGTGCGGCTGCCGCTCGCGCTGCAGCAGGTCCCGCGCGACGACGCCGACCGCGCGGTGGCGGACGCGATCTGGCTCGTCGGGCTCGCCGAGTTCGAGCGCCACTGGCCGCGCGAGCTCTCCGGCGGCATGCAGATGCGCGTGTCGATCGCGCGCGCGCTCGTCAACCATCCGGACCTGCTCCTGATGGACGAGCCATTCGGCGCGCTCGACGAGTTCACGCGCCTGCGCCTCGACGGCGAGCTCGTGCAGTTGTGGATGAAGCGCGAGCTGACGATCGTGTTCGTCACCCACAGCATCCACGAAGCCGTGTTCCTGTCGACACGCGTCGCGGTGATGGGGCCGCGGCCCGGCCGCCTGATCGCCGAGGTCGCGATCGACGAGCCGCACCCGCGCGATGAGGCGTTCCGGCTGTCGACGCGCTTCGCCGGCTACGCGCAGCGGCTGTCGCAGCTCGTCGCGCAGGCATGCGGCGGCGAAGCCGGCGACGGCGCGCCGGCGAGCGCCGCCCCATGACGACCAAGCGCGAGCCGGTCGAGCGCTGGCGCGTCGCGGCGCCGGTCATCGTCGCGGTGGCGCTCATCGCGCTCTGGCAGGCGTGGACTGTGCTCTACGACGTGCCGACCTATCTCGTGCCGTCGCCGCTCGTCGTCGCGAAAACGCTCGTGACCGACGCCGCGCTGCTCTTCGCGTCGCTCGGCGTCACCGTGTCGATCGCGTTGAGGGCGCTCGCGATCGCGATCGTGGCCGGCGTCGCGATCGCACTCGTGTTCGTGCAGAGCCGCTGGATCGAGGCGGCGTTCACGCCCTACGTCGTGCTGATGCAGGTGACGCCGATCGTGGCGATCGCGCCGCTCATCATCATCTGGGTGCGCGACACCGAGGTCGCGCTGGTCCTTTGCGCGGTCGTCGTCGCGATCTTCCCGATCGTGTCCGATACCACGCTCGGCTTGCGCAGCGTCGATCCGCGCCTGATCGATCTCTTCCGCATGAATCGCGCGACGCGCTGGCAGGTGCTGACGCGCCTGCGCATCCCGAGCGCCCTGCCCTATTTCTTCGGCGGCCTGCGCATCGCCAGCGGACTCGCGCTGATCGGGGCCGTCGTCGCCGAGTTCGTGGCCGGGACCGGCGGCCAGGGCGCGGGGCTCGCCTACCAGATCCTGATGGCGGGCATCCAGCTCAACATCCCGCGCCTGTTCGCCGCGCTCGTGCTGATCACGGTCGCCGGCGTCGTGTTCTACGGAACCACCGTGCTGCTGTCGCGGTGGGCGCTGCGACACTGGCACGAGAGCCAGCTCGACGAGCGCTGAAGCAGCGACGCCGGGCTACCAGCAGCGCAGCCGCTCGTTCAGCCGGTTGAACTCGAGCGTCGCGGAGACCTCGGACACGTCCCGGCTTTCGCGGATGCCCTTCTGGATGTGCACCTTCGTCGGCGTGACGATCACCGGGACGAACCCGGTGTAGCCGCCCGTGGCATCGCGCGAATTCACCTCGAGGCAGACGATCGTGTTCTGCTCGCGCAATTGCGGGCTTCGCACCAGCATCGATGCCGGATTCGCCAGCGCCATCTCGACGCGGGCGGTCGCCTGCGCGATGACCTCCTCGCTCGTCGTCGCCACCGGCGCGACCGGGCTCAGCATCGTGATCGTCCG
>DATBSV010000058.1:0-9459 GCA_036559685.1 Casimicrobiaceae bacterium | reverse complement strand
GACCTGCTCACGCTCGCGAGCATGGGCTGCCACGCGCTCACGGTCGTCACGGCGATCACCGTGCAGGACACGACCGGCGTCGAGGGCGTGCTGCCGATGGAAGCGGAGTGGGTCGCCGACCAGGCGCGCTGCCTGCTCGAGGACATGCCGGTCGACGCGTTCAAGATCGGCGCGCTCGGGAGCGTCGAGAACATCGCCGCGATCGCCGAGATCCTCGCCGACTATCCGGACGTGCCGCTGATTCTCGACCCGACGCTTTCGTCGGGACGCGCCGACGCGCAGGCCGCCGACGCGATGAGGCACGCGCTGCGCGACCTCCTGTTGCCGCAGACGACGATCGCGACGGTCAACGGACACGAGCTTCGGCTGCTCGCCGAGAACGACGACGAGGGCGAGCTCACGACGGCCGACGCCGCCGCGCGGCTGTGCGTGTCGGGCTGCGAGTTCGTGCTCGTGACCGGCACGCACGACACGTCGCGCGAGATCGTCAACACGCTCTACGGCAAGGGCGGCGTCGTGCGCACCGACAGCTGGGCGCGACTGCCGGGGCCGTTCGCGGGCGCGGGCGTGACGCTCGCCGCCGCGATCGCGGCCACGCTCGCCAACGGGCTCGAGCTCGCGGACGCCGTGCGCGAGGCGCAGGACTACACGTGGAATGCGCTGCGCAAGGGTTACCGACCCGGCATGGGGCGCTTCCTGCCCGACCGGCTGTTCTGGGCACGCGAGGAGAGCGAGGCGCGCGGCGAGGACGAGGCGGAGCCGGCGCGCCCCGCCGACGTGCGTGACAGCCACTGAAGCGCGCGCGGCGCGCGTTCGCCGGCTGCGCGGCCTCTACGCGGTGACACCCGACACGACCGATACCGAGGCGCTGCTCGCGAAGTGCGCCGCCGCGATCGACGGCGGCGCCGCCGCGATCCAGTACCGTCACAAGGACGCCGAGGCATCGCTCGCCCTGGCGCAGGCGCGCGCGATCGTCGCGCTGTGCCGCGCGCGCGGCGCGCTCGCGATCGTCAACGACGACGCCGTGCTGGCCGCGCAAGTCGACGCGGACGGCGTGCACGTCGGCGAGCACGACGGCGGACCGGCGGCCGCGCGCGCGCGCGTCGGCCCGGCGCGGATCGTCGGCACGTCGTGCTACGACTCGCTCGCGCTCGCGCGCCAGTCGGTCGACGCGGGCGCCGACTACGTGGCGTTCGGCAGCTTCTTCCCGTCCGGCACCAAGCCTCATGCGCGCCACGCGAGCGTCGACATCGTGGCGCTCGCGCGCACGCTCGGCGTGCCGATCGTCGCGATCGGCGGCATCGACGCGGCCAACGCGCGCACGCTGGCCGACGCCGGCATCGACGCGGTCGCGGTGATCGCCGCGGTGTTCGCGCACGACGACCCGCGCGACGTCGCCGCTGCCGCGCGCGCGATCGCCGACGCCTTTCCGCCCCAGGACCCCGATCGATGAGCCGCAACGACGAGCTGTACGCGCGCGCGCAACGCACGATCCCCGCCGGCGTCAACTCGCCCGTGCGCGCGTTTCGCTCGGTCGGCGGCACGCCGCGCTTCCTGACGCGCGGCGAAGGCGCGCACGTGTGGGACGCCGACGGCAAGCGCTACATCGACTACGTCGGCTCGTGGGGCCCGGCGATCGTCGGGCACGCGCACCCCGACGTCGTGCACGCCGTGCGCGAGGCGGCGACGCATGGCCTGTCGTTCGGCGCGCCGACCGAGGCCGAGATCGTGATGGCCGAGACGCTGGTGCGCCGCCTCCCGTCGCTCGAGCTGGTGCGCCTGGTCTCGTCGGGCACCGAGGCGACGATGTCGGCGCTGCGCCTCGCGCGCGGCTTCACCGGCCGCCCGAAGATCGTCAAGTTCGAGGGTTGCTACCACGGCCACGGCGACAGCCTGCTCGTGAAGGCGGGCTCGGGCGCGCTCACGTTCGGGCAGCCGTCGTCGGCCGGCGTTCCGCCCGAGATCGCGAACCTGACGGTCGTGCTGCCCTACAACGATATCGACGCGCTCGAGCAGGCGTTCCGCGCGGACGGCGCCGCGATCGCGGGCATCATCGTCGAGCCGATCGCCGGCAACATGAACCTCGTCGTGCCCGCGCGCGAATGGCTCGAGGCGCTGCGCGCGCAGTGCGATCGCCACGGCGCCGTGCTGATCTTCGACGAGGTGATGACCGGCTTCCGCGTCGGGCCGCGCGGCGTGCAGGGGATGCTCGGGATCACGCCCGACCTGACGACGCTGGGCAAGGTGATCGGCGGCGGCATGCCGGTCGGCGCGTTCGGCGGGCGGCGCGACATCATGGAGAAGATCGCGCCGCTCGGGCCGGTCTACCAGGCGGGCACGCTGTCGGGCAATCCCGTCGCGGTCGCGGCAGGCCTCGCGACCCTCGCGTTGACCGAAGCTCCGGGCTTCTACGATCGCCTCGCCGCGCGCACGCGCGCATTGACCGACGGCCTGGCCGCCGCGGCGAAGCGTCAGCGCGTCGCTTTCTGCGCGAACGCGGTCGGCGGCATGTTCGGACTGTATTTCGCCGAGCGCGTCCCCGACAGCTACGACACCGTGATGGCGACCGACAAGGCGGCGTTCAACCGTTTCTTCCACGCGATGCTCGACGCCGGCGTCTACTTCGCGCCGTCGGCGTACGAGGCGGGGTTCGTGTCGGCGGCGCATTCCGACGCCGACATCGCCGAGACGATCCGCCACGCCGAGCGCGCGTTCCGGTGAGATCCCCCCGAAGCGCGCTGCGCGCGCCTCCCCCCGAGGGGGCCGGCGCCCTTGGGGCGGCCCGGCGGGCGCGGTCCTCATGACGCGCACGTGATGGCGGGACTCGTCACCGTCGTCACGCGCACGCTCGGCCGGGCTTGCATCGCGGATGCCGCGGCCTCGGTCGCCGCGCAGACGCACCGCCCGCTCGAGTGGGTCGTCGTCGACGCCACGGGACGCGGCATCGATGTCCCGCCGGCGGGCGACGTGCCGATCCGCGTCGCGAGCGCCGGCGAGCCGCTGCTCCGCGCGCGCGCCGCGAACCACGGGCTCGACGCGGCAGAGGGCGCGCGCGCGTTGATCCTCGACGACGACGATCTCCTCGCGCCGCGCGCGCTCGAGCGACTGTCCGCGGCGCTCGACGCGCAGCGCGATGCGCATGTCGCGTACGGCGACGTGCGCGGCGTTTCCTCGGACGACCGCGAGGTCGCGCAGTTCCGCTTCGAGTTTTCCGAGCTGCTGGTGGCGCGGCGCAACCCGTTCCCGATCCACGCCGCGATGGTCGACCTCCCGTTCGTGCGCACGGCCGGCGTGCGCTTCGACGAAAGCCTCGATTGGTACGAGGACTGGCAATTCTGGCTCGCCCTGTCCGCGCGCACGCGTTTCGTTCACGTTCCCGAGACGATCGCGACCTATCGCATGCATCTGTCGCAATCCGGGATACGCGACGTCGACGGCGAGCGGGGCGACGCGCGGATCCTCGCGCAGCGCGACGCCGTGCTGGCGCGGAGCGCCGAGCGCCGCAACGCGCTCGACGCGCGCCACGATGCGCTCAAGCGCGAGGCACGCATGCACGAGGCCGCGGGTCGGCTTCCGCAGGCCGCGGCGGCGTGGGTCGCGGCCCACCAGGACTATCACTACGACGCCGAGCCGCTGCTGCGCTACGCGGCCCTGGCGTTGCGCGCGGGCGACGCGCGCGCCGCGCGCGCGAGCGTCGACGGCGGACTCGCGCTCCTGCCCTACGAGCCTGCGCTCTACCGGGTCCTCGCGACGATCCTGGGGCGCGCGGGCGATCGGAAGGGTGCCGCCGACGCGGTCGCCCGGGCCGAGGCGCTCGAGGCCCACGGGCCGGTTTCGCCCATCTGACCGCGGCCAGGCGCCCGCTTGTCAGCGGGCGAAACACTCTAAGTGTTTGCTCTACAAGGCCTTTTATTACCCGTCTTGCCCGTGGGCTGGTAGAATAATGAACTCGACCGCACTCCGCGGATCGAACGACCCTCCTCACGACCCCGTCCCGTCGATGCCGGAACCGGTGAAGCGTCTGGGCGAGATCCTCATCGAGCGCGGCAAGCTCGACCAGGGCTCGCTCGAGCGCGCGCTACGTTTGCAACAGGATTCCGGCGAGCGCCTCGGCGCGCTGCTGGTGACGCTCGGCATCGTCGCGCCGCGCGACGTCGCCGACGCGCTCGCAGCCCAGCTCGGCATCCCGCTGCTCGATGTCGCCGGCTATCCCGAGTTGCCGATCCTCGAGGAGCGCGTATCGGCGCGCTTCCTGCGCGACGCGCGCGCCCTCCCGGTGCGCGAGGACGCCGACGAGCTCGTGCTCGCGATGGCCGACCCGACCGACCGCTACGCGATCGACGCGTTCGCGATGGTGACCGGCCGGCGCGTGCAGCCGATGGTCGCCGTCCCCGGCGAGCTCGACGCTGCGCTCGAGCGCCTCTACGGCGCCGGCAAGACCGCGATGGGGCAGATCGTCGGCGACGACGTCGAGATGCGCGGCGACGAGATCGCGTTCGACGCCGACGTGCAGCAGCTGAAGGACCTCGCGTCCGAGGCGCCGGTGATCCGGCTCGTGTCGCTGCTCATCACCAACGCGCTCGCCGCGCGCGCCTCCGACATCCACATCGAGCCGTTCGAGAACCGGCTGGTCGTGCGCTACCGGATCGACGGTGTGCTGCACGAGATCGAGACGCCGCCGCGCAGGCTTTCGGCCGCCGTGATCTCGCGCGTCAAGATCCTCGCGAACCTCGACATCGCCGAGCGCCGGCTGCCGCAGGACGGCCGCATCCGGCTGCGCGTGCAGGGCAAGGAGATCGACCTTCGCGTGTCGACCGTGCCCACGATGCACGGCGAGAGCGTCGTGATGCGGATCCTCGACAAGGGCGGCGTCGCGCTCGACTTCCACAAGCTCGGCTTCCTCGACGACACGCTCAAGCGCTTCATGCAGGCGCTGCGGCAGCCCAACGGCATCCTGCTCGTGACCGGCCCGACCGGGTCGGGCAAGACGACCACGCTCTACACGGCGCTCGACGAGCTCAACAAGCCCAACGTCAAGATCCTGACCGTCGAGGACCCGGTCGAATACCAGATGCCCGGCATCAACCAGATCCAGGTCAAGCCGCAGATCGACCTCACGTTCGCGAACGCGCTGCGCTCGATCGTGCGCCAGGACCCCGACGTCATCATGATCGGCGAGATCCGCGACCTCGAGACCGCGCAGATCGCCGTGCAGTCCGCGCTCACCGGCCACCTCGTGCTGTCGACGGTGCACACGAACGACGCCCCCTCGACGGTGAACCGGCTGCTCGACATGGGCATCGAGGACTACCTGCTCACGTCGACCGTCGTCGGCATCGAGGGGCAGCGGCTCGTGCGCACGCTGTGCGCGCATTGCAAGGAGTCGTACACGGCGCTGCCCGAGATGGTCGAGCACGCGGGCATCCATCGATTTGCGGGCAGCGGCCCGGTGACGCTGTGGCACGCCAGGGGCTGCAGCCACTGCGCGAACACCGGCTACACGGGCCGCGTGTCGATCATCGAGGTGATGCCGATGACCGACACGCTCCGCACGCTGGTGATGAAGCACGCGACCGCCACCGAGCTCAAGGCCGAGGCGATGCGCGAGGGCATGCTCACGATGTACGAGGACGGCCTGCGCAAGGCCGTCGCCGGCGTCACGACGATCGAGGAAGTCCTGCGCGCCACGCGCGAGGATTGACGATGCCGCTCTTTCGTTACAAGGCGGTCGCCCCGGGCGGCGCGGTGTCGATCGGCGAGCTCGATGCCGCAAACGAGGGCGAGATCCTCGACCGCCTGCGCGACCAGGGGCTGATGCCGATGCAGGTTGCGCCCGCTTCGGCGGGGGCGGTCGCCGCGCCCGCGCGCGGCGAAGCGCGCGCGCCGCGCCGGAGCCTGTTCGCGCAGAAGCGCTTCACGGGCGACCAGCTGATGGCGTTCACGCGCGAGCTCGCGACGCTGTTGCGCGCCGGGTTGCCGCTCGACCGTGCGCTCGAGACACTGATCGGACTCACGACGACGCCCTACGCCGCGA
Source organism: Casimicrobiaceae bacterium (assembly GCA_036559685.1). Lineage (GTDB taxonomy): Bacteria > Pseudomonadota > Gammaproteobacteria > Burkholderiales > Casimicrobiaceae > VBCG01. The sequence goes on along the minus strand of DATBSV010000058.1, from coordinate 3,425 downwards.
CCTTCCTGCAGGGCATCCGCGACGAGGTGCGCGGCGGCAAGGCGATGTCGCAGGCCCTCGACGCGCGGCGCGAGGTGTTCAGCCGCTTCTACGTGAACATCGTGCGCGCGGGCGAGGCGGGCGGCGCGCTCGCCGCCGTGCTCACGCGCCTCGCCGACACGATGGAGCGCAACAAGGATCTCCGCGAGACCATCAAGAGCGCGCTGATCTACCCGATCATCCTGATCGGCGTCGCCGTCGCGTCGGTGATGATCCTGCTGGTCTACGTGGTGCCGCAGTTCCAGCAGACGTTCTCGCAGGCCGGCAAGGCGCTCCCGCTGCCGACCCTGGTCGTGATCTTCGTCGGCACGTTCCTCAAGAAGTGGTGGTGGGCGATGATCGCGTTCGTCGCGATCGCGGTCTACGCGTTCCGCCGCAAGCTCGCGCAGGCGAAGTTCCGCGGCCGCTTCGACGCGCGGATGCTCAAGCTCCCGCTCCTCGGCGACCTCCTCGTGAAGGTCGAGGTCGCGCGCTTCTCGCGCACGCTCGCGACGTTGCTCGGCAACGGCGTGACGCTTCTCGCCGGGCTGTCGATCGTCAAGGAGACGCTGGGCAACGTCGTTCTCGCCGCGTCGCTCGACGGCGTGACCGCGCGGCTGCGCGAGGGCAAGGGGTTCGGGCGGCCGCTGCTCGAGACCGGCCTGTGGCCGAGGCTCGCGACGCAGATGATCCTGGTCGGCGAGGAGTCGGGCCGCCTCGAGGAGATGCTCGGGCGCGTGGCCGACGTCTACGATCGCGAGGTGCAGGTCGCGGTCAAGCGCTTCCTCGCGATCCTCGAGCCTGCGCTGATCCTGAGCCTCGCGGTCCTGATCGGCGGCATCGTGTTCTCGATCCTGCTGGGCGTCATGGGCATGAGCGAACTTGTCGTATGAACCCGGTCTAACCCTTCCCGCGAGCACGGGCATCGGCCCGTGTCTCCAATTGGTGACAACGATGAACAGGAAACTTCCTCTCGCGCAGCACGGCATGACGCTGATCGAGATCCTCGTGGTGCTGGTCCTGATCGGGATCGTGATGGGGATCCTCGGCGGCAACTTCATCGGCCGCGGCGAGAAGGCCAAGGCCGACGCGGCGAAGATCGAGATCGCCCAGATCGGGCAGGCGCTCGACCTCTACAAGCTCGAGACCGGCCGCTATCCCACCTCCAGCGAGGGGCTCCAGGCGCTCGTCGCGGCGCCCGCGGGCGCGACGAACTGGAACGGCCCGTACTGGAAGAAGTCGTCGATCCCGAAGGACCCGTGGGGGAACGACTACCGCTACTCGTCGCCCGGCCAGAAGGGCGCGTACGACATCCTCTCGATGGGCGCCGACGGCAAGGAAGGCGGCGAGGGGACGAACAAGGACATCTCGAGCGCGGACTGACGCCACTTCTGGCGCCGCGCATGAGACCCCGTCCCCATGGCCCGACGAGCGCCGACCCGCGTGCGCGGCATGACGATGATCGAGATCCTCGTCGTGCTCGCGATCATGGCGATCGGCGCGGCGATCGTCGTGCCGATGGTCGGCGGGACCGGCGCGTCGAGCAGCGACCTCCGCTCGGCGGCGCGGCAGATCGCGGCGGGACTGAGGCTCGCGCGTAGCGAGGCGATCGCGCAACGGCGCGAGACCGTCCTCACGCTCGACCTCGAGAAGCGCAGCTTTCGCGTCGCGCAGGAGCCGCGCGAGGTCGCGCTGCCGGCGAAGGTCGAGCTCAAGCTCTTCACTGCGCAGTCGGACCTCGTGAACGAGCGTCAGGGTGCGATCCGTTTCTTTCCCGACGGCGGCAGTAACGGCGGCCGCGTGACCGTGGCGTCGGGCGAGCGCAAGTACGAAGTGGACGTCGACTGGCTCACCGGCCGTGTCGCGATACTGGATTAGGAATGCAAAAAGGGTTTTCCCTGCTCGAAGTGCTCGCGGCGTTCGTGATCCTCGCGCTCGTCGCGACCGCGCTGTTCCGCCTGTTCGGCGGCGCGCTCGGCAACGCGGGCGTCGCCGAGGATGCGAGCCGCGCGATGCTCATCGCGCAGAGCCGCCTCGACGCGACGCGCGGCGAGATGCGCGGCGCCTCGACCTCCGGCGTCGAGCAGGACCGCTTCGCGTGGACGACGCGCATCGAGCCGTGGGAGTCGCCGGATGCCGCGGCGCAACCTGCCGGCGTCGCGCCGATGCTGACGCCGACGCAGCTCTTCCGGATCACCGTCGAGGTGCGCTATCCGGGCGCGGGTGGACGCGAGCGCGCGCTCCAGCTGTCGTCGCTGAAGTTGGCGCGGCGCGAGGGAGCCCCGTGATGGCGCGTTCCACTGCCGCCCGCGGCTTCACGCTGATCGAGCTGCTCGTCGCGCTGGCGCTGCTCGGCCTCATGTCGGCGACGCTGTTCGGCTCGCTCGCGCTGGCCGGGCGCAGCTGGGACGCCGGCGAGGCGAAGGTCAACGACACCGCGTCGATGCGCCTGGCGCACGAGTTCCTGCGCGCGCAGCTCGAGGGGCAGCACGCGCAGCGGATGAAGAAGCTGGCCGAGTGGCCGATCCTGTTCACCGGCGAGCGGGAGGAGATGCGCTTCGCCGCGCCGTTGCCCGCGCGCGTGCAGGGAGGCGGCGTGTGGTTCTACCGGCTCCGCGTCGCCGAGGTCGACGGCAAGTCGAGCCTCGTCGTCGACCGCATGATCCCCGACCTGACGGCGAGCGCGCCGCCGGATTTCGGCGGCGCCGAGCACTCGGTGCTCGCGACCGGCGTCAAGTCGGTGACGATCGGCTACCTCGGCCTCGACCCCGGCGTGCAGGCCGGATTCGAGCCGGCGTGGCGCGAACGCTGGGAGGATCGCCAGCGGCTGCCGCAGATGATCCGCATCGACGTCGAGACCGAGCGCGGCCGGAAATGGCCGACGTTCTACGCGATCCCGCGCGAAGCGCCGGAGGCCGCGTGCCGCGCCTGGGACAACGCGCGGGCACGTTGCGTGCAGGGATGAGACCCATGCGACGCGCTCCCGGTAAATCGCTTCAGGAAGGCATCGCCCTCGTGCTCGCGCTGTGGCTCACGGTGCTCCTGACCGCGATCGCCGGCTCGTTCGCGTACAGCATGCGCACCGAGGCGCTCGCCGCCGGCAACGCGATCGCGTTGGCGAAGGCGCGCGCCGCCGCCGACGGCGCGATCGAGCGGACCGCGTTCGAGCTCTCCCGCCCGCGCGTGCCCGGCGCCTGGAAGCCCGACGGCGCGGAGCACGACTGGCGCGACGGCGAGGTCGACCTCCACGTGAAGGCGACCGACGAGACCGCGAAGATCGACCTCAACGCCGCGAGCGAGGTGCTGCTGCGCGGCCTGTTCACCGCGGTCGGCGGCGCGGATGCGGAAACCGCGGTGCGGCTCGTCGACGCGCTGATCGACTGGCGCGACCCGGACGACTTCCGCCG
>DATBSV010000057.1:0-2097 GCA_036559685.1 Casimicrobiaceae bacterium | reverse complement strand
TCCGAGACGATCGCGAGCACCGGCACCTCGAACAGGATCGTGTGCAGCCACGGGCCCTTGATCGCGATGTCGATCTCGCCGTCCGCCAGCGGCGTGATCTGCACGAAGCGCTGGTCGAGCTGGAACAGCTCGAGGAGGTCGACGAAGTCGCTCTTGAAGAAGCGCCAGCGCCTCAGGTAGTCGAGCTCGTCCCGCGTGAAGCGCAGCGTGCAAAGGTCGGCGATCCCGCGCTCGATCGCCGGGATGCAGGACACGAGGTCGACGCCCTCGTTGCGGCACTTGAAGCGGTACTCGACGTGCGCACCGGGGAAATGGTGCAGCACGACCTGCATCATCGTGAACTTGTACAGATCGGTGTCGAGGAGCGAGCGGACGATCATGGGCGGATTGTAGCGCCCGCGTCAGGCGGGGGCCGCCGCGTCGCGCGCGTCGACGACGTGGATGCGGAACGCGAGCGCGATGGCGACGAGCGTGAAGGCGGTCGCGAGCCAGCCGACGTTGCCGTAGCCGGTGAGCTCGCCGGTCGCGACCTTGCCGACCATCGAGCCCGCGACGAACGCGGCGACGCCGGCTCCGGCCTGCTGGATCGCGGCGTTGAGGCTCATGAAGCTGCCGCGCACGCGCGGCTCGGCGCTGCCCGACACCAGCGCCATCGCCGGGCCGAAGCGCCCGGTCACCAGGACCATGAACAGGACCGATACGGGCAGGAATGCAACGAGCGACGCATGCGGGAAATGCGTCACCCACAGGATCGGCACGACCGACGCGATCGCGATGGCCGCGAACACGCGCTTCTTGCCGTAGCGGTCGGCGAGGTGCCCGATGATTTGCGCGGTGACGAGCGTCGCGAGCCCGCCGGCCATGTACATCAGCGGCAGCTCCGTTTCGGTCAGCCCGACGTTCGCGACGGCGTACGCCGCCAAAAACGGGATCACCGTGAAGCCGGCGAGCATCAGCGCGACGATGAACGCGAACGCGCGCCAGTGGTTGCGCACCGTCACGACCGAGCGCAGCCGCGCGAGCGCGTTCTGCGAGCGCCCGTGCGCGACGTGCGTGGCGATCGGCGGGATCAGCCGCCACGCGATCACGCCGACGACGACCGCGATCGCGGCGATCGCGAGGAACGGGGTGCGCCAGCTCGACAGCGCGGCGAGCCACAACCCGGCGGGCACGCCCGCGATCGCGGCGAGCGAAAACGCGCTCGCGACCAGCGCGTTGGCGCGCGCGCGCCGGCCGTAGGGTACGACGTCGGCGACGATCGCGAGGATCAACGCGCCGGCGACGCCGCCGAACGCGCCGGCCAGGATGCGCGCGCCGAGCAGCGCCTCGTACCCGGGCGCGATGCCGCACAGGGCGGTGGCGACGGTGAAGCCCGCGTAGACGAACAGGAGAGCCTGGCGCCGATCGTAGCGGTCGACGATCAGCACCGCGCCGAGGCCGCTGACGGCCGCCGCGAACGTGTACGCCGACAGCAGCACGCCGAACGCCTGCGGCCCGATGCCCCACAGCCGCATCAGCTGCGGCGCGAGCGGCATCATGATCATGAAGTCGATGATGTGCGTGAACTGGATCGCCGCGAGCGTCGCGAGCAGCGCGAGCTCGCGCCCCTTGGTCAGCGTGATCGGCGCGCTCACCGGGACGGCCCTCGGGACGACCCCGGGCAGGACGGCGTGGACGTGCGCAACATGGACCGCAGCATCGCACACTTCGCTATGATGGCCGGATGCTGGTCAACTGCGTCGCCTACCAGAACGGCCGCAAGCTCGCCGACATCCCGATCGAGGACATCAGCGAGTACGTGAGCCGGCCCGACTGCTTCGTCTGGGTCGCGATCAACGATCCCGACGAGGGCGAGCTCGAGCAGATGCAGGAGGAGTTCGGGCTGCACGAGCTCGCCGTCGAGGACGCGAAGCGCCCGCACCAGCGCCCGAAGCTCGACGAGTACGGCGAGGACCTGTTCGCGGTCCTGCGCACGGTCGAGCGCGAGACGCCCGACGGCGAGCTGATCCAGGGCCAGGTCGCCGTGTTCGTCGGCCGCAACTACGTGCTGTCGGTGCGGCAGAACGTCCGCAAGGGCTTCGCCGACGTGCGCGCGCG
>DATBSV010000056.1:0-5649 GCA_036559685.1 Casimicrobiaceae bacterium | reverse complement strand
AGCGACCACGTCTGGCCGACCAGCGCGTGGCCGAAGCTCGTGTGGCGCTGCTCGCCGACGAGCGTGAATCCTGCGTCGACGTAGAGCTTGCGCGCCGCGTGCAGGATGTCGTTGGTCCACAGCACGAGCTCGCGGTAGCCGACCGAGCGCGCGAAGCGGATGCACTCGTCGACGAGCCGGCGTCCCAATCCGAGTCCGCGCGCCTCGGGCTCGACGAGCAGCATGCGCAGCTTCGCGACGGTCGCCGACTCGCCGACGACGAACACGCAGCCGATGCGCTCGCCGTCGCGCTCGGCGATCCACGCGCGCTCGCGCGACGGGTCGTACGCCTTCAGGAATTTCGCCGCGATCTCGGCGACCATCGCCTCGAACGTGATGTCCCACCCGTACTCGCGCGCATAGAGCGCGCCGTGGCGCGACACCACCCAGCCGAGGTCGCCCGGCTCGTGCGCGCGCAGCGTGAACGGCTCGTCGACCGTTCCATCCGCGCCGAGCACGCGCTCGATCGCGTGCATCGCGCCGAGCAGGCGTTTCTCGCGCTCGGGCGCGAGCGGCGCGAGGATGCCGCGCACCTCGTCGCGCGATCGGCGGTCGAGCTCCCCGAACGCGCGCCGGCCCGCGGCCGTGAGCCCGAGCGATTGGCGCCTGGCGTCGCGCTTATCCCGCGCGCGGAGGACCAGCCCTCGCTTCTCGAGGCCGCCGAGCAGTCGCGAAAGGTAGGATCGGTCGAGGGCGAGGTCGCGAGCGAGCTCGGCGGCAGTGACCCCGTCGCGGTGCGCGAGCTCGAACAGGACGCGTGCCTGCGGGAGCGGAAACGGGGTCGCCAGCAGGTCGCCGCGCAGCGCGCCCACCCACTGGGTGTACCAGCGGTTGAACCGGCGGACCGCCTCGATGCGGTCGACGGGGACGGGGCGGGTCATGGGGACTCGAACTGTGGACAGCGTCCCCCGATTAGTGGACTTTGTCAACCAATTGAGGACGTCGAATGACCGCCGTACTGTGGGTGCTCGCAGGATTGATGATGGCGGTCGGGGTCGCCGGGACGATCCTGCCGGCGATCCCGGGCGCGACAATGGTGTTCGGCGGCATCGCGCTGGCGGCGTGGGCCGATGGGTTCACGCGGATCCCGGTCTGGGTCGTCATGGTGACCGGACTGCTCGCCGCGCTGACCTGGGTGATCGACTTCATGGCGGCGGCCGCCGGCGCCAAGCGTGCAGGCGCGAGCGCTTGGGCCGTCGTGGGCGCCGCGGTCGGCACGATCGCCGGGATCTTCACCGGCTTCGTCGGGTTGATCTTCCTGCCGCTCGCCGGCGCCGCGCTCGGCGAATTCGCGGCGAAGCGCGACCTGATCCGCGCCGGCAAGGTCGGCGTCGCGACGTGGCTGGGCCTTCTGATCGGCACGGCCGTGAAAGTCGCGATCGTGTTCGCGATGCTCGGGCTGTTCGCGGTGGCGCTGGTGTTCTAGGATCAACGAGTTCGGGCGACCGATGGGCCGCCCCGAGGTCGCCCAGCCCCCCGGGGGGAAGCTCGCGCAGCGAGCTGCGGGGGGATCGAATCCGTTGACGCGGGAGGGGAACGGTGACCGGAGTCCAGATCCTGCTGCTCGTCGTCGGTGGCCTCGCGCTCGTGTGCGGGGCGCTCATCGCGGTGATGCGCTTTCGGACGATCTACTTCGGCGCGAAGGCCGACGGCACGATCGTCGGCGTGTCCGAAACCTCGGGTGGAATCCACAGGAACCGACCGGTCACGATGTACGCGCCGATCGTCGAGTACAGCGCCGACGGAAAGAAGTACAAGTTCACCTCGTCGATGGCGACGCGCGAGCCGATCGCCAAGGGCGAGAAGGTGGTCGTGCGCTACCTGCCGTCCGATCCCGTGAGCAGCGCAGAGATCGGCACCGGGATGCGCATGTGGGGCTTCCCGATCGCCGCGCTGTTCGTCGGCGGCATCTTCGTCGGGGTCGCGCTGCTCGCGAACTTCAGCTAGCCAGCGTCGCTTCGCGCCTCGCGGATCACGAGGTGCACGAAGTGCAGCTTGCTCGCGACCGCGCGCGAGACGACGAACGGGTAGAAGTCCGGCTGGCCCATGCTGCGCGACAGCTCGTTCAGCACGTAGGCGAGCTCGAACCACGCGTTCAGGAAGAACACGAAGCGCCCGGCCTGCGTATCGTCGGGCGCGTAGAGGTCGTCGCGCTTGAAGCGGTCGACCGACGTGTCGAGGTCGGTCGCCGACAGGCCGAAGCCGAGCGCGGTGTCCAGCCCGTCGACGATGTGCAGGTAGTGCGCCCACGTCTCGGCCCAGTCTTCCCACGGATGGCTGGCGGCGTAGGCGCTGATGTGGCGATCGACCCAGTCGGCGGGCGGTCCTTCGTCGTAGTTCCTCTTCAGCGCCGCGGCGTAGTCGGCCCGCTCGTCGCCGAACAGCTCGCGGAACGGCGCGAGCCAGCGTGAATCCCGGACCAGCCGATCCCAGTAGTAGTGGCCGATCTCGTGGCGCAAGTGACCGACGAGCGTGCGGTACGGCTCGTGCATCGCATTGCGCGACTTCTCGCGCACGACGTCGTCGGCCTCCTCGACGTTGATCGTGATGACGCCGTCCGCGTGGCCGGTCAGCACCGGCTCGTCGCCGTCCTTGCGCAGGAAATCGAACGCGAGGCCGCGGGCCGGATCGGCATCCTTCGACGCGACCGGCAGGTCGAGCGACAGCAGCTGCGCGACCAGCCGCCGCTTGGCGTTCTCGATCAGGCTCCAGTAGCGCCGGTTGTCCTCGTCGTCGAGGTTCGGGATCGTGCGGTTGAGGCGGCACGCGATGCAGAACGGGTCCGTCTCGCTCGCGTCGACGAGCCAGTTGCAGCCGGCGGGCGTGTCGAAGTTCGCGCAGCGGCGCGCGTTCGCGATCGACGCGTCGGCGCGCAGGTACGTCCACGACCCCTGCTCGCGGCCCGGATCGAGCGCATGCAACTCGCCGGTCTCGGGGGCGTAGCCGAGCGGCGAGTTGCAGCCGAGGCACAGGCTGTTCGGGAAGAAGATCGGCCGGCCGCAGCGGCAGAAGAAATTCTTGCCGCGCTGACCGGACGGTCGCGTGTGCCACGAGCTCTCGAGCTGGCGCCCGAGGCGCGCATAGAGCTCGTTTTGCCGCGGCGTCGTCAACGTCAAGCCAGCTTGCGCTTGAACAGGGCGTTGAGTTGCGCGGGGTTGGCCTGGCCCTTCGACGCGGCCATCGCCTTGCCGACGAGCGCGTTGAACGCCTTCTCCTTGCCCGCGCGGAATTCCGCGACGATCGACGGGTTCGCCGCGATCACGTCGTCGACGAGCTTCGCGAGCACGCCCTCATCGGAGATCTGCTTCATCCCCTTCGCCGCGATGATCCGGTCGGCCGCGTCGTCGCCCTTGGCGTCGCCGGCCCACATCGCGTCGAACACGTCCTTCGCCTGCTTGCCCGAGATCGTGCCGTCGGCGATGCGCTTGAGCAAGCCCGCGAGCGCCGCCGGCGTCACCGGGGCTTCGTCGATCTCGATTTCGGCGCGGTTGAGCGATGCGGCGACCTCGCCGAGCAGCCAGCGCGCCGCGGCCTTCGCGTCCGCGCCCGCGTCGACGGCGTCCTCGAAATAGTCGCCGAGCGCCCGGCTCGCGACGAGCGCCGTCGCTTCGGCGATCGCCAGTCCGTACGTCGGCTTCTGCAGGCTTGCCTGCAGTGCGGGATTGCTCTCCTCGAAGAGCTGGTCGGACACGTCGGAGAGATCGACGCCGGCTCCGCCTTTGACCAGCTCGATGAAGTGCTCGGGCGAGCTGGCCGAGAAGCGCAGCTTGCGAAGCTCCGGCAGCTCGGGCATCGCGGCGCGCACGCGCTCGATCCACGCGCTGTCGATCGCCAGCGGCGGCAAGTCCGGATCGGGGAAGTAGCGGTAGTCCTGCGCGTCTTCCTTGCTTCGCATCGAGCGCGTCTCGTTGCGGTCGGGATCGTAGAGTCGCGTCTCCTGCACGACCGTCCCGCCGTCCTCGATCAGCGCGACCTGCCGGCGCACCTCGAAATCGATCGCCTGCTGCATGAAGCGGAAGCTGTTGAGGTTCTTGATCTCGCAGCGCGTGCCGAGCTTCTTCTCGCCCGTGCGGCGCACCGAGACGTTGGCGTCGCAGCGGAAGCTGCCTTCCTGCATGTTGCCGTCGCAGATGCCGATCCAGCGCACGAGCGAGTGCAGCGCCTTCGCGTAGGCGACGGCCTCGTCGGAACTGCGCAACTCGGGCTCGCTCACGATCTCGAGCAGCGGCGTGCCGGCCCGGTTGAGATCGATGCCCGACATGCCGTGGTAGTCCTCGTGGAGGCTCTTGCCCGCGTCCTCCTCGAGGTGCGCGCGCGTCAGGCGCACGCGCAGCGCGCCGCGCGTCGGCGACACGATGTCGACGCCGCCGCCCTGCACCACGGGGATCTCGTACTGCGAGATCTGGTAGCCCTTCGGCAGGTCGGGGTAGAAGTAGTTCTTGCGCGCGAACACGCTCTTCGCGTTGATCGTGCCGCCCACCGCGAGCCCGAAGCGGATCGCGCGCTCGACCGCGCCCTTGTTGGGCACCGGCAGCACGCCGGGCAGCGCGATGTCGACGGCCGACGCCTGCGTGTTCGGGGCCGCGCCGAATGCGGTCGACGCGCCCGAGAAGATCTTCGAGACAGTCGACAGCTGCGCGTGCGTCTCGAGCCCGATGACGACTTCCCAGGCGGTCATGATCCCCCCGAAGCGAGCTGCGCTCGCCTCCCCCCGAGGGGGCGAGCGCCTTGGGACGGCCCGGCGGCGCTCATGCGTTCACCTGTTGCGCGAGCGCCGGCGCGCGCGCGTGCCAATCCGTCGCCTGCTGGAAACGGTGCGCGACGTTGAGCACGCGCGCCTCGGTGAAGTAGTCGCCCTGGATCTGCAGCCCGATCGGCAGGCCCGAACGCGTGAAGCCCGCCGGGATCGAGATCGCCGGCATGCCGGTCAGGTTCGCGGCGATCGTGAAGATGTCGTTCAGGTACATCTGCACCGGGTCGTCGGTCTTCGCGCCGAGCTTGAACGCGGGCGACGGCGCGGTCGGGCCCACGATCACGTCGCACTCGCGCCACGCGCGCGTGAAATCGTTCGCGATCAGGCGCCGCACCTTCTGCGCCTTCAGGTAGTACGCGTCGTAATAGCCGTGCGAGAGCACGTACGTGCCGACGAGGATGCGGCGCTTGACCTCGGCGCCGAAGCCTTCGGCGCGCGACTTGCAGTACATGTCGTTGAGATCGTCGTAGCGCGCGGCGCGGTGGGCGTAACGCACGCCGTCGAAGCGCGACAGGTTCGAGCTCGCCTCGGCCGGCGCGATCACGTAGTAGACCGGCACCGACAGCTTGACCGCGGGCAGCGTGATCGCGACCGTCGTCGCGCCGAGCTCGCGGAACGCCGCGAGCGCCGCTTCCATCGCGGCGGCCACTTCCGCGTCGATGCCGTCGCCGAAATATTCGGCGGGCAGCCCGATGCGCAGGCCCTCGAGCGGCTTCGCGCCGGCCGAGGCGTCTTCGAACCTGTCGCGGTTCGACGGCGTGCGCTACGGGTACCGCGCCGCCTCGTATTCCGATCTCGGCGACATGTACGCGAAGACGCGCGCCGAGGGCTTCGGCGCCGAAGTGAAGCGCCGGATA
>DATBSV010000055.1:0-7399 GCA_036559685.1 Casimicrobiaceae bacterium | reverse complement strand
CCGGGCGCGATCGCGATCGGCGCGCTCGACTACGCGACGCTCGATGCGCGCGCCAACCGGCTTGCGCACGCGCTCGTCGCGGCCGGCGTCCGGCGCGGCGCCTTCGTCGGTGTCGCGCGCACCAAGGCCGCGGACATCGCGGTCGCGTGGCTCGCCGTCCTCAAGGCCGGCGCCGCGTACGTGCCGATCGACCTCGAGCTGCCCGCCGATCGCATCGGTTTCGTGCTGAGCGACGCGCGGATCGCGGTCGTAGTCGTCGACGACGTCGCCGCGAGCCGATTCGCGGCGCATCGCGTCGCCGTCGCCTGCCCGGATGCCGATGCGGCGAAGCTCTCGAAGCTTCCCGGTACGCCGCCCGACGTCGAGGCGGGCCCCGAGGATGCCGCCTACGCGATCTACACGTCGGGCTCGACGGGCGTGCCCAAGGGCGTCGTCGTCCCGCACCGCGCGGTGCTGCGGCTGGTGTGCGACACCGACTACGTGCACCTCGGCCCGGGCGACGTCGTCGCCCAGCTTGCGAGCCCGTCGTTCGACGCGTCGACGTTCGAGTTCTGGGGGCCGCTCGCGAACGGCGCGCGCATCGCGCCGATCGCCAAGGCGACGGCGCTGTCGCCGCGCGCGCTCGCCGCGACGCTCGTGGCCGAGAAGGTCACCACGATGTTCATCACGACCGCACTGTTCAACGCGGTCGCGCGCGAGCAACCGTCGGCGTTCGCGACGCTGACGACCGTGATGTTCGGCGGCGAGGCCGTCGAGCCGCGCTGGGTGCGCGAGGTGTTGCGTGCGAAACCGCCGCGGCGCCTGCTGCATGTCTACGGTCCCACCGAGACGACGACGTTCGCCACCTGGCACGAAGTGCGCGACGTCGAGCTCGACGCCTCGACCGTGCCGATCGGCCGCCCGATCGCGAACGCCGAGGCGTTCGTGCTGCGCCCCGACGGGGAGCCGTGCGCGATCGGAGAGCCGGGCGAGCTCTTCATCGGGGGGGCGGGGGTCGCGCTCGGCTACCTCGGGCGCCCCGAGCTCACCGCCGAGCGCTTTGTCGAGCGCGCGATCGCGCCGTTGCCGGCGCGTCGCCTGTACGCGACCGGCGATCGCGTACGCATGCGCGACGATCTCGCCATCGAGTACCTGGGCCGCCGCGACCGGCAGGTGAAGGTGCGCGGCCACCGGATCGAGCTCGACGAGGTCGAGGCCGCGCTCGCGCGCCTGCCCGCGGTCGCCGCGTCCGCCGTCGTGCTTCGCGGCGACACGGCCGACACGCGCCAGGTCGTGGCGTACCTCGTGCCGTCCGACCCCGCCGCGCCGCCACCGGCGCAATTGCTGCGCGAATTGCGGCGCACGCTGCCCGACTACATGCTGCCCGGCGCGATCGTGTGGATGCCGGCGCTGCCGCTCAACGCGAGCGGCAAGCTCGACCGCCGCGCGCTGCCGCCGCCCGCCGACGCGACGCGGCCGGCAGGCGATATCAAGGTCTGGCCCCGCGACATGCTCGAAGGCACGCTCGCGCGCATCTGGAGCGAGGTGCTCGATATCGATCCGATCGGCGTCTACGACCACTTCTTCGAGATCGGCGGCCACTCGCTGCTCGCCGCGCGCCTGGTCGACGCGATCGAGCGCGAGACCGGCTACGCGGTGCCGCTGACCTCGATGTTCGGCGACGACACGATCGCGGGCATGGCGCGCGCGATGCGCGAAGGCGCGCCGGCCGAGATCGCGCCGGTCCTTGCGATGAACACGCAGGGCTCGCGCCCGCCGTTCGTGTACCTGCACGGCGACTTCATGGGCGGCGGCTTCTACAGCCGGACCCTGGCGAACGCGCTTGGCCCGGACCAGCCGATGCTGATCGTGCACCCGCACGGGCTGGTCGAGGACGCGATCCCGACGACGATCGAGGCCATGGCGAGCGACCGCCTGGCGTCGCTTCGCGAGCTCCAGCCGCGCGGTCCCTACCTGATCGGCGGACATTGCAACGGCGCGTTGGTGGCGTTCGAGATGGCGCGCCAGCTCGTCGAGGCAGGCGAGCGGGTGTCGGCGGTCGTCCTGATCGATGCGCGCGCCCCCGACGCGCGCATGGAGAGCGACAAACACGACACGCCGTACCTCAAGCTCAACGCGTCGGGCGGCCCGCAGGTCCTGGAGGCGCGCGACCGCCTGTCCGACGCCGAGTTGCGTTACGCGAAGGCGATGGACGCCTACGCGGGCCGGACTTACGGGGGGCACGTCATCGTCGTCAAGGCCCGTCAGCGCAACGTGGCGTCCGCCGTCGACCTCGGGTGGTCGCACTTCGCGTCGTCGATCGAGGTGCATGAGCTTCCGGGCACGCACGGGACGATGCTCACGCGACACCTCGGCGAGCTGGTGACGACGATCCGCGGCGCGCTCGCGCGCGCGGCGAACGTGACCGCATGACGGATCGGCGGACGTTCCTCGCCGCCGCCGGCGCGATGCTCGCTGCGCGTCGCGCTGCGGCGCAGGCGACGTTCCCCTCGCGCGCGATCCGCCTCGTCGTGGGGCAGGCGCCCGGCGGGCAGACCGACACGATTGCGCGCGCCGTCGCGCACCTGTGGTCCGGGCGGTGGCGCGACGGCGTCGTCGTCGAGAACCAGCCGGGCGCGTCGGGTGCGATCGCGGCGCGCAACGTCGCGCAAGCGCCGCCCGACGGGTACACGCTCCTTCTCGGCTCGACCGCGAGCCTCGTGCTCGCGACGGTCTCTGGCGAGGCGGGCTACGATTCGTTGCGCGATTTCACGCCGATCGGACGCGTGGCGCGCGTGAGCTACGCGCTCGTCGCGCGCGGCGGGCTCGGCACGGCGAGGCTCGACGAGTTCGTCACGCTCGCTCGGCGACGCCCCGGTGCGGTCACGCTGGCGACGGTCGGCCCGGCGTCGAACGTCGCTGTGCTCGCGACGCGATTCGCGCGCGCCGCGGGCATCGAGATCCTGCAGGTGCCGTACCGAAGCGGCGCTCCGAGCGTCCAGGCACTCCTCGTCGCCGAGGTCGACGCAACGATCTGCGACCTGTCGGCGGTCGCCGCGCACGCCGCCGCCGGCACGGTGCGCATCCTCGCTGTGGTGGGCGCGCAGCGCTCGCCGCTCGCGCCGGAGGTGCCGACGCTCGGCGAGGCCGGCTATGCCGATGTCGGCGACGACCCGTGGTACGCGCTCGTCGGGCCCGCGGGCCTGCCGGCGCCGGTGACGGGCACACTGGCCGCGCTCCTGCACTCGACGGTCCGCGAGCCCGAGCTGCGCCGGCGCTTCGCGACGCTCGGCTACACGGTGTTCGAGGACACGCCCGACGCCTTCACGCGCGCGCTCGCGCGCGAGCTCGCGCAGACGCGTTCCACGCTCGCCGCGGAGGAACGTCGATGAGCGAATTCGAGGGCACGGTTCCGCTCGCGCTCGTCGAGCGCGGCGGCCGCGTCGAGAGCGTGCACCACGGCGCGGTCGCGGTCGTCGACGCCGACGGCGCGCTCGTCGCGTGGGCGGGTGCGCCCGAGCTTTGCGCGTTCACGCGAAGCGCGCTCAAGCCGCTGCAGGCGCTGCCGTTCGTCGCCGCTGGCGGCCCCGAGCACTTCGGGTTGTCGTCCGAGCAGGTCGCGCTGATGTGCGCAAGCCATTCGGGCGAGGCGAAGCACCAGGTCGCCGTCGCGGACCTCATGCGCCGCGCCGGCGTGGCCGCCAACGAGCTCGGGTGCGGAACGCATGCGCCCTATGTATTCGACGCGCTCCACGAGGCGCCGCCGCCGCCACCGTACTCGCCGCTCGGGCACAACTGCTCGGGCAAGCACGCCGGCATGCTGGCGTTCTGCGCGATGCGCGGGTGGCCGCGGGCGAGCTACCTCGATCCCGCGCACCCGCTCCAGGAAGCGATCCGCGATGCGATCGTGCGTCTCGCCGGCGTCGGCGCAGACGCGCTGGTGCCGGCGATCGACGGCTGCTCGGCGCCGAACTACGCGATGCCGCTCGCGGGACTCGCGCGAGCGTTCGCCCGGATCGCCGGCGGTACCGGCGACGCCGACGGCGCGGCGTGCCGTCGGATCGCGGACGCGATGGCGGCCCATCCCGACTACGTCTCGGGCGAGCGGCGCAGCGACCTGACGCTGATGCGGGCCGGCCGCGGCCGCTGGATCGCCAAGGTCGGGGCGGAGGGCATGCAGGCGATCGGGCTTCGCGCCGAGGGCCTCGGGATCGCGATCAAGGTCGCCGACGGCAGCGCCCGGGCGGTGCTGCCAGTGGCCGTCGCGGTCCTCGACGCCCTCGGGGTCCTCGACGAGGCCGCGCGGCGCGACCTGGAACCGTGGCGGGCGCCCGTGCTGCACAATGCGCGGGGCACGGCCGTCGGACGGGTGCGTTCGACGGTTGTCCTGGACAGGGGACCAGGGGTCGACGGGGGCCGCCGGTGAACTTGAGGACGCCGGCGTGGTCTTTGATGGCAAGCGCGTGCTCGGCCGGCCGCTGTGATGGGCCGCCCGGGCGCCCGACCGGAACCCCCCGGACGCGCGCCTGCCGGTCGGCAGGCATAACAACGTACGCATCAGGGAAGAGCAGACCGTTTGGGTGATCGCGAGGTCGACCAGCAGCTGGTCGAGCGCGCGCAGAAGGGTGATAAGCGCGCGTTCGAGCTCCTGGTCCTGAAATACCAGCGAAAGCTGGGCCGGCTGTTGTCGCGGCTGGTGCGCGACCCGGGTGAGGTCGAGGACGTGACGCAGGAGGCGTTCATCAAGGCCTACCGCGCGCTCCCGAACTTCCGGGGCGATAGTGCTTTCTATACGTGGCTGTATCGGATTGCGATCAACACGGCGAAGAACTACCTGGTGGCGCTCGGGCGCCGGGCACCGACGACGACGGAGTACGACAACGAGGAAGCGGAGTCATTCGAGGATGCCGACGCGTTGAGGGATTCCTCGACGCCCGAAGGCGAGCTCCTGGGCAAGGAGATCGCCACGACGGTGAACAAGGCCATGGAAGCGTTGCCCGAAGATCTCCGCACGGCGATCACGCTGCGCGAGATCGAGGGGCTGAGCTACGAGGAAATTGCGACGGTGATGAACTGCCCGATCGGCACGGTGCGATCCCGGATCTTCCGGGCGCGCGAGGCGATCGCCGCGGAGTTGCGACCCCTGCTCGGCACGGACGAGAACCGGAGATGGTGATGAACGAGGATATTTCGCGCTTGATGGACGGCGAGCTCGAGGACGACGCGGCCGTTGACCGCATCGTCGGCGGGATGAAGCAGTCCGGCGCGATGGCGACCTGGGTGTGCTACCACGCGATCGGCGATTCGCTGCGCGGCGAGTGCACGGTTTCGACGCGCGTGTCGCGTCGGCTTGCGATCGCGCTCGCGAACGAGCCGACCGTGCTCGCGCCGCAGCGACGCGTCGACCGGCCCGCGACCTGGGCCTGGGCGGCCGCGGCGACGGCAGCCGCCGTCGCGGTGGTCGGCTGGACCGCGGTCTCGCTGACCGACCAGGGCGTCTCGGCGGTCGCGCTCGCGCGCGAGGCCGCATCGGTGCGCCCCGAGAATCTCCGTGCGCAGGTGATCCCGGCCGACTACCTGTACGCGCACCGCGAGTTCTCGCCGGCGACGCCGATCCAGGGCATCTCGCCGCTGCAGCGCGCGGTCGCGACCGAAGCCCCGGCTCGATGACCAAGCCCGTCCGCGTCCCGGCGCGGGCCCGCCGTGCGCTCATCGCGCCGGTGGCCGCCGTCGTGTTCGCCTTCGCGCCGCATGCGATCGCGCAGGACGCGCAGGCGATGCTCGACCGCGCCGCCGGCGCGGCGCGCACGCTGTCCTATACCGGCACGATCGTCTACCAGCGCGGCGCCGACGTCGAGACCGCGCGCATCGTCCACGTCTTCGACGCGGGCGAGGAGTTCGAGAAGCTCGTCAACCTCGACGGTCCCGCGCGCGAGGTGATCCGCAACAAGGGCGAGGTCCGCTGCTACTACCCGGACGCGAGGCTAGTGCGCGTCGAGCCGCGCACGTTCCGCAACGCGTTCCCGTCGCTGTCGCCCAAGCAGCTCGAGTCGCTGGCCAAGTACTACACGGTCAAGAAGGGCGGGTCCGGACGTGTCGCCGGGCTCGAGGCCCAGTCCTGGCAGTTCGTCCCGCGCGACGGCTTGCGTTATGGCCACGAGTTCTGGACCGACCCGACGAGCGGCATGCTGCTCAAGGCGCGCACGATCAACGAAACCGGCGAGATCATCGAGCAGTTCGCGTTCAGCGACCTGACGCTCGGCGTCAAGCCCGACCGCGACGCCGCTCGTGCGACCTGGGGGCTCCTGCCGCAGGGCTGGCAGGAGAAGCAGACCAAGATCGGGACCGGCGTCATCGAGGAGACCGGCTGGAACGTCACGCGCATGCCGCCCGGATTCACGCGCATCATGGAGGGGCGCCGTCGCGCGAAGGACAAGGACGGCGGTCTCGCGCAGATCGTGCTGTCGGACGGCCTGGTCGCCGTCAGCGTGTTCGTCGAGGCGCGCGGCGGCATGCAGCGCAGCACCGGCCGCGCGCGCCAGGGCGGCATCAACACGTTTTCGGTGCGGCAGGACGACTACATGATCACGGCGCTCGGCGAGGCGCCGGCCGAGGCCGTACGCCTCATCGCCACGTCGGTCACGCGCCGCTAGAGGCCGCCCGCGAACGGCTCCACCGAACCACCAGCGTGCATGGCACGCAACGTCGCTTGCCCCGTCCCGAGGTCACCATGAACCGCACGATCGTCCGTCCCGCCGCCGCGCTGGCGCTTGCCGCCACGCTTGCCTTCCCGCTCGCGCCGGCCGCGCTGGCGCAGGGGCGCGCGGGATTCCTGCCGGACTTCACCGAGCTCTACGAGAAGCAGGGACCGGCCGTCGTGTCGATCGACGTCACGCAGCGTAGCCGCCGCACGCCGTCGACGCCCGAGATCGCCGAGGACGATCCGTTCTACGAATTCTTCCGCCGCTTCGGACCCGTGCCGCGCGGTCGCGGCGGCCAGGCGCCGCGCGACTTCGACCAGCAGTCGACCGGCTCGGGCTTCATCATCGGCAGCGAGGGATTCATCGTGACCAACGCGCACGTCGTCGACGGTGCGGACGAGGTGCGCGTGCGAATGTCCGACCGGCGCGAGTTCATCGCGAAGGTCGTCGGCGCCGACAAGCGCACCGACGTCGCGCTCCTGCGCGTCGAGGCCAAGGACCTGCCGAAGGTCACGATCGGCGACCCGGACAAGCTCAAGGTCGGCGAGTGGGTCGTGGCGATCGGCAAGCCGTTCGGCCTCGAGAACACGATGACCGCCGGCATCGTCAGCGCGAAGGGGCGCGACCTGCCGCAGGAGAACCTGGTCCCGTTCATCCAGACCGACGTCGCGATCAACCCGGGCAACTCGGGCGGCCCGCTGTTCAACCTGCGCGGCGAG
>DATBSV010000054.1:0-6776 GCA_036559685.1 Casimicrobiaceae bacterium | reverse complement strand
CCGAGGATCGCGAGCGCGCGCTCGAGCCGGCCGCGGAAGTCGGGCACGAGCACCTCGATCTGCGTGCCGGGCGAGCGCTCGCGCACCGCGCGGATGCAGTCGACGAAATGCTGCGCGCCGCCGTCGCGAAGATCGTCGCGGTCCACGCTCGTGATGACGACGTAGCTCAGCTTCAGTGCGGCGATCGTCTTCGCGAGGTTCGCGGGCTCCTCCGCGTCGAGCGGGAGCGGCCTGCCGTGGCCGACGTCGCAGAACGGACAGCGGCGCGTGCAGATGTCGCCCATGATCATGAACGTCGCGGTGCCCTTGCCGAAGCACTCGCCGATGTTCGGGCAGCTCGCCTCCTCGCACACCGTGTGGAGGTTGTGCTCGCGCAGGATCTTCTTGATCTCGGCGAAGCGCGGCGAGCTCGCGGCGCGCACGCGGATCCAGTCGGGCTTCTTGAGCGGCGCCGCGGTGACGACCTTGATCGGGATGCGGGCCGTCTTCGACGCACCCTTGTGCTTCACCCCGGCGGCGTTGTCGGCGGGGGGCGGGGCGGTCGGGTCGAGGCTCATCGGGTCGGGGCGGCGATGCTGCGGGCGAGGATCGGGGCGAGCTCGAGGCCGGCGCGTTCCACTGAAGACGTCACGCCGAGGTCGGCGAGCTGCGTGACCGCAAGTCCCGGGTAGCCGCAGGGGTCGATGTCGGCGAACGGCGCGAGGTCCATCGCGACGTTGACCGCGATCCCATGGTAGGTGCAGCCGTTGCGCACTTTGAGCCCGAGCGCCGCGATCTTCGCCTCGCGCCCGTCGCGTTGCACGTACACGCCGGGGGCGGACAGCTTCGCGTAGGCGGAAACCTTCGATGAATCAAGCCATTGTACCACTGCAGCCTCGAGGCGGCGGACCAGTGCGCGGATGCCGAGCCCGCGGCGCGCCAGGTCGACCAGCACGTAGGCGATGAGCTGGCCGGGGCCGTGGTAGGTGACCTGGCCGCCCCGGTCGACCTTGAGCACCGGGATCGGGTTCGCCTGCAGCAGGTGCTCGCGTCGGCCGGCGAGGCCAAGCGTGTAGACCGGCGCGTGCTCGGTCAGCCACAGCTCGTCGGGCGTGTCGGGCGTGCGTGCGGCGGTCCACGCCTGCATCGCGCGCCAGCACGCCTCGTAGTCGGTGCGGCCGAGCGTGCGCACGACGAAGCCGGTGGCGTCGTCGACGTGCGAGGGCAGGGCGCCGAGGTCGATCATTTCCGCGCCCGCGTGCGCCGCGCGCGCCAGGCGTCGGCCGGGAAATCGAAGGTCTCGTCGCGCAGCGTGTGCGAGCGCTTCCAGACGACGCGATCGCGCGTCACCGCCAGCACCCACGTCTGCTGCTCGAGCGGCTCGCGCTTCGCGAACCCCGCGGGGTCGAGCAGCGCGAGGCAGCCGGCGTGGTTCGGGTCGCGCACCGACTCGTAGCGAATCGCCTGCACCGGGGCCTCGCGTGCGGCGCGGGCCAGCGCCTGGCACGCGCCGTAGTCGACCGGGTCGGTCCACCGTGCGCGATCGGCGGCGAAGGGCGCGACGCGCAGGTCCACGGCCGACGCCGCGACCTTCACGCGGAACACCGTCTGGCTCGCGACCGGCATCGCCGCGAGCGCCGGCGAGTCGGCGAGATGGCGCCAGCGCCAGTAGCCGAGCTCGGCGCACGCGGTGCGCACCTCGTCGGCCGCGTAGAACACGCCCGGATCGTTGTCGCCGCGGAAGCGCGAGCCGCGCCGCGGCGGCCGGTAGCGGAACGGCGTGAACAGCAGGTAGTGCAGGCGCGCGGCGGCGGCCGGCCGCGGGGGCTTGCTGTCGTCGACGAGGTCCTCGAGCACCTTCTGCTCGTCGAGGCTGTCGACGAGCGCCATCGTCGACGCGACGTGCTGCGCCTCGACGGCGCGCCAGGGCTCGCCTGCGAAGCGAACGGCCCTAGACCCGACCGCGGGCGGCGTCCAGGTACGCGACGACATTGACGAGGCCTTCGACGGAGCCGAGGAGGTCCCGCGGACGGGCCGAAAGCGCGAGGTTCGGGCTCGCGAGCCACGCGCGCGCCTCGTCGCCGTGCCCCCACAGCGCGTCGAGCGAGCGGAACAGCCGGACGAAGAGGCGGCCGAGCTCCCACTCCTTCTCGCGGCCGGGCGAGAGCCGGTAGCGATCGGCGCACAGGCGCGACACGGTCGCCTCGGACACGCCGAGGATGCCGGCGAGCTCCTTCTGCGTGAGCGCGAGGTGCGCGGCCGCCCGCACCACCGCCTTGCTCAGGACGGCGTCGGGCGCTGCCGCGGGGACCGCCCGCCCGCGCGGCCCCGGGGGCCGGGTCGCCATCGTGGCCTTCTTTCCAGGGAAAGGAACCGGCTCCGATCTTGCCATGGAAACCGGCGCGCGCCAAGCGGGCGCGCCGCCCTACAGCACCATCGCGACGAGCGGGTGCGACGTGAGCTCGCGGTAGAGCGCGTCGAGCTGCTCGCGCGAGGTCGCCGTGATCGTCGCCGTGACCGACAGGTAGTTGCCCTCGCGCGAGGTTCGCATCTCGAGCGTCGCGGCGTCGAAGTCGGGCGCGTGGCGCAGCACGACGTCGACGATCGCCTGCGCGAAGTCGTCGGTGCGGCGCCCCATCACCTTGATCGGGAACGCGGTGGGGAACTCGAGTGCCGGGCGGCCTTCCTCGACCATCATCGTATCCAGCGTCTTCATCCGCCCCATGTTGCGCCTGTCGCGCCCCGATGCAACCCCGTGCACCGCAGGGTCCTTGAAGCGCCGCGGACGCGACGCGCCCCGGCTAGCGGGACGGTGGGTACATGTAGCGCCGCGTCGCCGGGTGCGGCAGCGATCCGTCGTCCAGCGGGCGGCCCGCGAGCACCTGCCACAGCTGCAGCCAGCCGCGCGCGAACGCGTGCGCCGAGCCGGCGAGGTAGATGCGCCAGACGCGGTAGCGCGCGTCGCCGGCCTCGCGGCGCGCCGCCTCCGCGCTCGCCTCCAGGCGCTCGGTCCAGTGCCACAGCGTGCGCGCGTAGTGCTCGCGCAGCGCCTCGGCGTCGACCGTCTCGAGACCCGCGGCCGACATCGCCTCGATCACACGGTGCACGTGCGTGAGCTCGCCGCCCGGGAACACGTATTCGTCGACGAAATCGCCGATGCCGCTGCCGAGGCTCGCGCCGTGCAGCGCGTTGTGCGTGATGCCGTGGTTCAGCACGAAGCCGCCGGGCTTCAGCACCTTCGCGATCTTGCCGAAGTACGCCGGGAAGCGCGCGATGCCGACGTGCTCGAACATGCCGACGCTCGCGATCTTGTCGTAGAGCTCGTCCTCGGGCAGCTCGAGGTAATCCTGCAGGCGCACCTCGACCCTGCCCTCGAGCCCGCGCTCGGCGATCGCCTTCGTGACGTGCTCGTGCTGGTTGCGCGACAGCGTGATGCCGGTCGCGCGCACGCCATACGCCTCGGCCGCGTGCAGGATGAGCGCGCCCCAGCCGCAGCCGATGTCGAGGAAGCGCTCGCCGGGCGCGAGGCGCAGCTTGCGGCAGATGTGGTCGAGCTTCGCGACCTGCGCGGCCTCGAGCGTCATGTCGTCGCGCTCGAAGTACGCGCACGAGTAGACCATGCGCTCGTCCAGCCACAGCCGGTAGAACGCGTTGCTGACGTCGTAGTGGTGCGCGATGTTCTCGCGGTTGGCGCGCTGCTGGTGCAGCCACAGCCTGAGCTTGGCGCGCGCGCTGTCGTGCCCGTGCGCGATGTCGCCGACGAGCGCTTCGGCGATCGCAAGCACGCGCCGGGCGCTGCCCGAGAAATCGATGTCGTTGTGGACGTATGCGCGGGCGAGCGTCCCCAGCGCAGGCGACGCGAGCGCCTTGAGGCCCGAGAGCGTGCGGGCGACGATCTCGACCTCGGGGGTGGACGACAGCGCGACGCGGCCGCCGTCCGGCAACACGAGCGCGACCGGAACCTCGCGGCCGGCGTAGCGGCTCGCAATGATCGATTGTAGCGGCAGGGCCACGTCGCTTCGATCAGGTCGCTGAGGCGGGAAAGTGTAGCAAAAAGCCGGGGCGGGCGACCCCGGGCGGGCGGGTCAGACGTTCACCGATTCGTCCCCCGCCCCGAGAGCGCCATGGACCCGTCCCCCGCCCCCGCCTTGGTACCATCGTTCGACGGCCCGGCCCGACCGGGTCCGCCAGGCTCCCCGACCTTGACTCGCGCCCCGGCGCCTCCCCGACCGTTCACCGAGCCGCAGTTCCGCGACGCCCTCGCCCAGTTCGCGACCGGCGTCACGGTCATCTGCGCGCGCCACGGCGACGGCCGCTATGTCGGCTTCACCGCCAACTCGTTCAACTCGGTGTCGCTCGACCCGCCGCTGATCCTGTGGAGCCTGTCCCGCCGCTCGGTCTCGCTGCCGGCGTTCGAGGGCGTCGAGCGCTACGTCGTCAACGTGCTCTCGGACGACCAGGTCGAGATCGCGCGACGCTTCTCGCGGCCGCACGCCGACCGCTTCGAGGGCGTCGCCTTCGCGCTGGGCTGGGCCGGGGCGCCGCGGATCGAGGGCTGCGTCGCGTGGTTCGAGTGCTCGCACCACGCGACGCACCGCGCCGGCGACCACGTCGTGTTCATCGGCGACGTGCACGCATGCGCGCGCGGTCACGGGCGCGGGCTCGTGTTCCACGAGCACCGCTACGCGACGACGCGGCCGGTCGACTAGGGCTTGGGCGCCGCTAACCGCGCCGCGCCGCGGCCGGCTTGTGCTTCTGGAACGCCTGGTACATGCGGCGAAACATCGGGCCGGGCGCGCCGCTGCCGAACGTCTTGCCGTCGAGCGTCGAGACCGCGAGCACTTCCTTGGTGGACGACGACAGCCACATCTCGTCGGCCGAGAGCGCCTCCTCGCGCCGCACCGGGCGGACCTCCATCGGCATGCCGGCCTCCCGCGCGAACTCGTGCGTCGCGTCGTAGGTGATGCCGGGCAGGATCTGGTTGTCCTTCGGCGGCGCGACGATCGTCCCGCCGCGCACGATCAGCACGTTCGACGCGGAGGCCTCCGTCAGGTAGCCGTCGCGGAACATCACGCACTCGACCGCGCCGACGTCGGCCGCGCGCTGGCGCATCAGCACGTTGCCGAGCAGCGACGTCGTCTTGAGATCGCAGCGCAGCCAGCGGTTGTCGTCGGCCGTGACGACCGGCACGCCGTACTCGACCTGGTCGCGCGTCGGCAGCGCGAGCGGATTGCTCATCAGGAACACCGTCGGCGCGACGCCCTTCGGAAACGCGTGGTCGCGCTTCGCCGCGCCGCGCGTCACCTGCAGGTAGACCGACTGGTCGTCGAACGTCTGGCGCGCGACGAGGTCGCGCACGAGCGCGTCCCATCCCTCGTCGTCCATCGGATTCCCGAGCCGGATGCCGTTCAGGCTCTGCTGCAGCCGCTTCAGGTGGTGCGGCATCCGGAACGGCGCGCGATGGTAGATCGGGATCACCTCGTAGACGCCGTCGCCGTAAATGAAGCCGCGGTCGAGCACCGAGACCTTCGCCTCGCCGATCGGCACGAACTCGCCATTCAGGTAGACGATCAGGTCGTCGGTCATCGCTCGTCCTTTGGGGTCGTTACTTGAACCATAGCCGCACGGTGTCCCACGCGCGGACGAACAGGTTGGCCGGCGGGACGTCGTCCAGCGCGATCAGCGGGAACGCGGCGACCTGCCCGCCGTCGAGCGAGATCTTGACCACGCCGACATGCTGCCCGCGCGCGACCGGCGCGACCAGCGGCTCGAGCGCTTCGAGCGTGAGCTTCAGGTCGCCCGCGCGTCCGCGCGGCAGCGTCAGGTAGCGGTCGGCGAGGAACCCCGCGCCCACCTCGCGCTCGGCGCCCTTCCACACCTTGAGGGCCGCGACCGGCTTGCCCGACTGGTAGAGCTGCACGGTGTCGTATGCCTGGAAGCCGAAGTTCAGCAGCTTCTGGCTCTCGGCCGCGCGCGCCGCGTCGGAGCTCGCGCCCAGCACGACCGACAGCAGTCGCCGCTCGCCGCGCTTCGCGGCGGCGACGAGGCACCACCCCGCGGCGTCGGTGTGCCCGGTCTTCATGCCGTCGACGTACGGATCGGTCCACAGCAGGCGGTTGCGGTTGGGCTGCGTGATCTTGTTGTAGCGGTACTCGCGCAGCGCGTAGAGCGGGTAGTACTCGGGATAGTCGCGGATCACCGCGTTCGCGAGCTTCGCGAGGTCGCCCGCGGTCGACCAGTGCTTCGGGTCGGACAGGCCGGTGACGTTCGTGAACTGCGTGTTGAGCATGCCAAGACGCTTCGCCTCCACGTTCATCCTGTCGACGAACGCGGCCTCGCTGCCGCCGACGAGCTCGGCGAGCGCGATCGACGCGTCGTTGCCCGACTGCACGATCATCCCGTGCACGAGCTCGTCGACCGAGACCGACCTGCGCGGCTCGATGAACATCCGCGAGCCCTCGGCACGCCAGGCGCGCTCGGACACGTTGACCATCTGCGAGGGCATGATCGTCTTCTGCCGCAGCGCGCCGAAAACGAGGTACGCGGTCATCAGCTTGGTGATCGACGCCGGATCGCGCCGCTCGTCCGACTGGTGCGAGGCGATGGTCTGGCCGCTCGTCGCGTCGACGAGCGTCCATGCGGCGGCGGCGACGGCCGGCGCGGCGGGAGACTGGGCGACGACGGGGAGGGGCGCGAGCGCGCATGCGGCGAGCGCGATCGCCGCGAGGACACGGAACATTCGAATTCACCGCGGATCGGGAGCAGAATTATAGCGCCCGCCCGTCGATCTCCCGCCA
>DATBSV010000053.1:0-7947 GCA_036559685.1 Casimicrobiaceae bacterium | reverse complement strand
GTCCTCGGGCATCGTCAGCGCGCGCTGCAGCGCGGCCGCGCACTGGTCGGCGTCGTACGGGTTGACGATGAGCGCCTCGGGCAGCTCGCGCGACGCGCCGGCGAACTGCGACAGGATCAGCACGCCGCGCTCGTCGTCGCGGGCGGCGACGAACTCCTTCGCGACGAGGTTCATGCCGTCGTGCAGGCTCGACACGATGCACACGTCGGCGGCGCGGTAGTACTCGTAGACGGCGTCGGCCTCGTGGTGCTCGGCGATGAGCCGGATCGGCGGAACGCCCGACGACGCGAAGCGCCGGTTGATCTCGTCGGCGAGCGCTTTCGCGCGCGACGCGTAGTCGCGGTAGTCGGCGATCATGCCGCGCGTCGGGGCCGCGATCTGCACGAACGTGAAGCGGCCGACCCACTCGGGGTGCGTCTCGAGCAGCCGCCCGACCGCGTGGAAGCGCTCGAGGATTCCCTTCGTGTAGTCGAGGCGGTCGATGCCGACGCCGAGGCGCACGTCCGCACCGACGCCGAGGCGCTCGCGCACGGCCGCGCGTGCGTGACCGACGCCCCACTGGCGCGCGAGCGGTTCGGGCGGCCACGCGATCGAGATCGGGTAGCGACGCACCGCCGTGGCGTGGCCGGCGAAGCTGACGTCGAAGGTCTCGCGGTCGACGCGCGCCTCGAGCGTGCGGTCGACCGTGTCCAGGAAGTTGTTGCAGTGGAACTGGGTGTGGAAGCCCAGGATGCTGCTGCCGAGCAGGCCGTCGAGGAGCTCCGCGCGCCACGGGCAGATCGAGAACGCCTCCGGGTTCGGCCACGGGATGTGCCAGAACGTGACGACCGTCGCGTTGGGCAGGCGCTCGCGGATCATGCGCGGCAGCAGCGCGAAGTGGTAGTCCTGCACGAGCACGATAGGCGCGTCGGTGCGCGCCTCCTTCACGACCGCGTCGGCGAACTTGGCATTGACCGCGCGGTATTGGGCAAAATCGGAAGAACGAAACACCGGTCGGACGTGCGCGATGTGGCACAGCGGCCACAGCCCCTCGTTGGCGAAGCCGCTGTAGTACCCCGCCTCCTCCTCGGGCGTGAGCCAGACGCGGCGCAGGCGATACGCCGACTCGCCGGGCGGCACGTCCACGCGGTCGTGCTTGTCGACGGTGTCGCGGTCGGCGGTGCCGCTGCCGTGCGCGATCCAGGTGCCTGCGCACGCGCGCATGACGGGCTCGAGCGCCGTCACCAGGCCCGACGCGGGATGCTGCACGCCGATGGCGCCGTCGGGCTTCCGCACGTGGATGTAAGGCTCGCGGTTGCTCACGACGATCACGTCGCCGCCGCCGGGCTCGCGCTCGACGATCGCCTTCACGCTCGCCGCCGACCACGCGAGCTGGCCTTCGTCGCGCGGCCGGTAGCGCTCCTCGAGCTCGCGGATCAGCTCGCGCACGTCGCCGGCGATCGGCTTGAGCTCGGGCGTCGCGACCGTCCCGCCCGCCGGGCGGAAGATGCCCTCGCCCCGCAGGATCGCCCGCAGGCCGTGCACCCAGCCGCGCCACGACAGTTGCGCGACGATGACCGTGATCAGTGCGACCAGGAACGCGAGCACCGCGAAGAACGCATAGAGGTAGCGTCGCGTCTCCTCGCTCCGCCGCTCGACGAAGCTCATGTCGTGCAGGATGGCGAGCTGCGCCGGCTGCGCCGACCCCGCGTCGATCGGCGACACCGCGAGGTGGAGCATCCCGTTCGCACCGCGAATGATCGCCTTCGCGGCGCCGGCATGCGTGCGCAGCGACGAGCACGCGATGTCGGACGGGAACTCGGGCGTCGCGATCGGCGTCGCGCGGCCGGCGACGCACAAGCCGACCGCGTAGAGACGCTCGTCCTGCGTCAGGCGCTGGAAGAACTGCTCGATGCGTGGTGTCGAGCCGGTCAGCACGAGCCCGGACAGCGGCTCGGAGACGGCCGACGCGATCAGCGAGCTGCGCGCGTCGAGGTCGCGCACGAACCAGCGCAGCATCAGCGTGTCCGCGAGCGGCACGGCCGCGTACGCGAAGAGGCCGACCACCAGCATGAGCGGCAGCAGGAAACGCAGGGACAGGGGCATCCGGCGACGCTACCCTCCGGGTCGTCCAAGGGTCTGTCGGACAAACACCGATCCCCGGAGGGGTGCCGGGTGAAGGGAAGGCGTCCGGCTGAAGCCGGACCCACACCCGGCCCTACGGGCGCCGGGCGCGCAGCACGTTGAGCGCGAGCGTCGCGCCCACGATCGTCATGCCGGCGACGTTGAGCCAGAGGTGGTTGAACACGAGGATCAGCCCGCCGATCGTGAGCACCACCTGCTCGAGCCGCGTGATCGTCGTCGCGAACCAGCGCGTGAACGCGGCGGACAGCGCGAGGATGCCGACGACGCCGGCCGCGACCGCCGAGATGAACGCGGTCCACACGAAGTCGACGAACAGGAGCGACGGCGTGTACGCGAACATGAACGGCACGAGCGCCTTGCCCATCGACAGCCGGAATGCGGTCATGCTCGCGCGCGTCGGCTCGGTGCCCGCGATGCCCGCGGCCGCGTAGGCCGCGAGCGCGACCGGCGGCGTCACGTCCGCGAGCACGCCGTAGTAGAAGACGAAGAAGTGCGTCGCGAGCAGCGGCACCCCGATCGTCGCGAGCGCGGGCGCGGCGATCGACGCGAGGATGATGTAGGTCGGTGTCGTCGGGATGCCGGTGCCCATCAGGATGCACGCGATCGCGACGAACAGCAGGCCGAAGAACACTTTCGCGTCGTTGAGGGAGATCCATCCGGTCGGATCGAGGTTCTGCACCCAGGCGCCCAGCTGCGCCGACGATTGGACGACCGCGCCCGAGAAGTTGAAGCCCAGGCCTGAGAGCGTCAGGGTCCCGAGGATCAGGCCGACGCACGCGCATGACGCGCCGATCGCGAGCGCGTACTTGGCGCCCTCCGAGAAGCCTTCCACCAGCGGGCCCCACGTGAGCGTGCGGCCGTGCAGCTCGCCCCAACCGAGCTTCCGCCCGATCCACGGGATGTACGAGCACGCGATGCACAGCACGATGCCCCAGAACGCGGACAGGAACGGCGTGAAGTCGAGCAGCAGCATCGTCACCAGCGCGATGAGCGGGAACACGAGGTGCCAGCTCGTCGCGATGACACGTCCGAGCTTCGGGATCAGCTCGGGCGCCACGCCTTCGAGCTTCAGGCGCTTGGCCTCGAGATGCACCATCGTCAGGCACGCGAAGTAGTGGAACAGCGCGGGCACGATCGCGACGAGGACGAGGAACTTGTACGAAACGCCGAGCATCTCGGCCATCACGAACGCCGCCGCACCCATCACAGGCGGCGTCACCTGGCCGCCGCACGACGCCGAGGCCTCGACCGCCGCGGCGAAGCGCGGCGAGAAGCCGTACTTCTTCATCATCGGGATCGTGAGCGAGCCGGTCGTCACGGCGTTCGCGATCGCCGAGCCCGAGATCATCCCGAACAGGCCCGACGACACGACGCAGACCTTCGCCGGCCCGCCCGAGTAGCGGCCCGCGAGGATCGTCGCGAGGTCCATGAACAGGCGCCCGAGCCCGGTCATCTGCGCGAGGATCCCGAACAGCACGAAGTGGAAAACGTAGGTGGCGACGACGCCGACCGCGATGCCGTAGATGCCTTCGGTGCCGAGGTAGATGTGGTTGACGATGCGGTCGACCGGGTAGCCGCGGTGCCCGAGCATGCCGGGCATGTAGCGGCCGAGGAGCGCATAGAGCAAGCAGCCCATGCCGATCGCCGACAGCATCGGCCCCATCGTGCGCTTCTGCGCCTCCATCACGATCACGATGGCGAGCACGCCCATCATGTAGTCCTGCACGATCGGAGAGCCGACGCGCGCGATGAAAACGTCGTCGAAGAAGACGAGGAAGTAGAGCGAGATCGACGCGGCCGCGGCCGCGAGCGGCCAGTCGACCCAGGACGTCCGGTCGCCCAGTCCGCCGAAGCGCTGGAACGGCAAGGAGATGAACGCGATGAAGCCGATCAGCGCGACGAACGCCATGCCGTGCGCAGTGCCGGCGAGGCCGAGGCGGGCGACCAGCGCCCATGCGAGGTAGACGTAGAACGCGCCGAAGACGAGCGACCATGCCCACGGGCCGATCGCCTTGCGCGGGTCGTCGCTCACGCGCTCGCGCGGGAACACGAGGAAGCACAGCACGAGCACCAGCGTCAGGTGGAACGACCGGTGCTTGATCTCGTCCAGCAGCCCGAAGCCGGCCGTGTAGACGTGGAAGCTCGACAGGACCACGGCGAGCGTGGTCACGAACATGCCGACCGGACCGGCCAGCGTGCGGAAGTTCGCTTCGCTGTCGAACGTGCGGATGAGCTCGGCCTGGCGCTCCGCAGAGACCGGCTCGATGCCTGCGGTGATGGCGCCTTCGTGCGGGATCTTCATCGGGCCGCTAGCGCGCGCCGTAGCCCGTCGGACCGGTGAGGCACGCACCCGCGCGCGCCGAAAGCACGACCGACCGGTTGCCCCATTGCGCGAGGCTCACCGCGCGCGGATCACCGTCGACGACGAGCTGCGGATTCTGGTCGGCGTGCACGCGCATCGCTATCGTGTCGAGCTTGCGCTCCATCGTGACGACATAGGCGCCGCCCTCGCGCGTCCACGTGCCGCCGGCATCCGCCTCGGTGGGAAGGCCGGGCCCGTGCTGCTCGAAGCGCAGGCGCGTCTGGACGATCGCGCCGCGCTCGACGCGGTAGCGCTCGTCGACCGGCGTGCGCGTGACCGAATGCACGTAGCCGATCGCGAACGTTCCGCGAGGCACCTCGACCTGCGCGAGCGGCTTGCCGTCCGGATGCGACGCGAACGCGAGGCAGTCGACCGCGGCGGCGGGCGCCGCGGTGGTCACGGCGAGCGCGCAAGCGAGGCCGCCCGCGAACCGCGATGCTATTTCAGCACCCCTTTTTCGCGGTAGTACTTCTCGGCGCCCGGGTGCAGCGGGATCGAGATCGACTGCAGCGCCGTCTTGAGCGAGATCTCCTTGCCCTTCGGGTGCACCAGGCCGAGCGTCTCGGTGTTCTCGTACAGCGCCTTGGTGACCTCGTACGCCATCGCGTCGGAGAGCCCGTCGTGCGTCGCCCAGATCGCCATCACGGCGAGCGTCTCGACCGGTCCCTGGCCCTTGTACGTGTTCGCGGGCAGCGTGACGATCGCGTAATACGGCTGCTTCTTGCGCAGCGCCTCGATCTCGGGGCCGGCGAGCGGGACCATGCGGATGTCGCGCGCATTCGCGAGCTCGCTGATCGATGCCGTCGGCGCGCCGGCCGTGATCAGCGACGCGGTGAGGTTGCCGTCCTTGATCTTGTCGACCGACTGCGAGAACGACGAGAGGTCCTCGCCGATGTCCTTGCGCGTCATGCCGTGCGCCTCGAGCAGGTCGCCGAGCAACTGCCATTGACCGGAGCCGGGCGAGCCCGACGAGACCGACTTGCCCTTCAGGTCCTTGAACGAGCGCACGTTAGCCGAGGCGAGCGTGACGAGCTGCACCTGCTCGGGATACAGCGCGCCGAGCGCGCGCAGGTTCTTGACCGGCTTGCCTTCGAACTGGCCCTTGCCGCTGTACGCGGCATCGAGGATGTCGGCCGCGACGAACGCGCTCTCGATGTCCTTCCGCGCGAGGAGCTGCGCGTTGGCGACCGACGCGCCGGCGGTCTCCGCCGTGGCGGCGAGCTTCTTGCCGCCGATCGTGACCTTGTTGCTGATGAGCTGCGCGAGCATCCCGCCGAGCGGGTAGTAGGTGCCCCCGGTGCCGCCGGTGGCGATGCCGAAGAACACGCGGTCCTGCGCGGCCGCCGTGCCGGCGAATGCGAAGGCCGCGGCGAGCGCGACGACGAGACGCTTGTGATGCATGGTTCCTCCCCGGGGTGCGAACGCGAAAGTATGCCACGCGACCCGCGTCAAGATACTGCCCCGGCCCCGTAGCGTCCGTGCAGCAGCTTGCCGGTCGAAAAGCGCTCGAGCGCGTAGGGGGCGATCGGATAGTCGGTCGGCAGGCCGAGCGCATGCTGCGCCATCAGCCGGCCGACGATCGGCGAAAGCTTGAAGCCGTGCCCCGAGAAGCCGTACGCGACGTCGAGGCCCGCGACGCCGGGCAGCGGTCCGAGCACCGGGTTCCAGTCGGGCGTCACGTCGTAGACGCCGGTCCACGACGACGCAAGACCGGCATCGGCGAACGCGGGCAGCCGGTGCGCGACCTGCTCGCCCAGCTCGACGACGTGGTCGAGCGGCACATCGGCCTGCTCGGTGTCCGGCGCTGAGAGCGTCTCGCCCTCGTTGCCGTCGCCGACGAGGAGCTGCCGCGTCGCGTAGCTGCGCATGTAGAGCTTGGCCGGCGACGCGAGGTCCTTGAGCACGGGCAGGTCGCGCGTGTAGGGCGTCGCGCCTTCCAGCGTGAACACCGCGTGGCGCGACATCGTGAGCGGCAGCGCGATCCCGGTCCAGCGCTCGACGAGGCCGGTCCAGATATTGAGCGCGACGATCGTTCGGCCGGCGCGAAGGTCGCCGCGGTCGGTACGCACGCCGACCACGCGGCCGTTCGCGGCGCGCAGGAGGCCGGTGACCGTTAGCCCTTCGCATACCTGCACGCCGAGCCGACGCGCTGTCTTCGCGAACGCGGACAGCGTGAGATGCGCGTCGGCGTAACCGGCGTCCGGCTCGAGGCCGGCGTGCGCGATGTCGTCGACGTTGAGGAGCGGCAGGTGTTCGCGCGCTTCGGCCGGCGTGAGGTCGCGCGCGTCGATGCCGAGCGAGCGCTCGATCGCGAGCGTCTGCGCGAGCGCCTCGGCGCGCTGGGGCGGCGCGACGATCAACAGTCCGCAGCGGTTGTAGCCCGACGCCGCCTCGGGGTCGTCAAGGTACGCGGGCAGCCGCTTGAAGATGCCGATCGCCGCGTGCGCGAGCTCGGCGTCCTCGCGCACCGAATAGTGGGTGCGCAGGATGCACGACGACTGCGCAGTCGTGCCGCCGCCCAGCGTGCCGCGCTCGACCAGCGCGACGCGACCGCCGCCGAGCATCGCGAGGTGGCACGCGATCGACGTGCCGATCACGCCGCCGCCGACGACCACGAAGTCGAAGGTCTCCATCGGGAAGCGAGGATACCGCGGTCGTGCAAAATGACGGCTTCGTTCACGCCGGGAGCCGCCATGGCCTGGATCGCGCTGGTCGTCGCAGGACTGTTCGAGATCGGGTGGGCAATCGGGCTCAAGTACACCGACGGCTTCACGCGCACGTGGCCGAGCGTGTGGACCATTGCGGCGATGGGAGCGAGCATCGTGCTGCTCGCGTGGGCGATGAAGACGCTGCCGGTCGGGACCGCCTACGCCGTGTGGACCGGCATCGGAGCGTCAGGCACGGTGATCCTCGGCATTCTCCTGTTCGGCGAGCCCGCCACGGTGATCCGCCTCGCGTGCGTGGGGCTGATCCTCGCCGGCATCGTGGGGCTGAAGCTCGTCACCGAGTAGCGGCCGCCCCCCGTCCGCCGGGGCTCCCCCCGGCAGCGACGGCGCGCGCACAATGGCCGCCTCATGGCCAGGACGGGAATCCCGGTCGTCGTCTTCGTCGCGTGCGCGATGCTGGGCTGCTCGCGCGCGCCGACCGAGCAGGAGATCGCGGCGCGGAAGGCCCGCGAGGAAGCCATCGTCAATGCGTCGGTAGAGGAAGAGCGGCAGAAGGACCGGACGAGGGCCGCCGCCGCGGCGCGCGAGGCGGAGGAGAAGACCGACGCCATGCGACGGTCCGCCGCGCCGCCGGCCGAGGAGCCGTCCACGCCGCGGACGATCACGATGCTGAGCCCGGTCGCGCCGGTGGCGACGACGAGCGAGGAGGTCATCGCGCAGGCGACCGCCCGCGTCGAGATGGCGCTGGCGAATCCGGCATCGATGCTGGTGCGAAGCCCGCAATTGCGCGAGCAG